>JACMLA010000865.1 GCA_014379815.1 Bryobacteraceae bacterium
CACTGGCTGGGATACCCGCGCCATGCAGCGCCTTATCGTAACGTCCGCTGCGTATCGCCGAAGCTCCCGTGTGACGCCTGCCCTGATCGAGAAGGACCCGGAGAATCGTTTGCTTGCACGGGGACCCCGTTTCCGTCTTCCGGCTGAGCTGGTTCGGGACAACGCACTTGCCGTGAGTGGATTGCTGAACACGGATCTTGGAGGGCCCGGCGTGTATCCTTATCAGCCAAAGGGACTCTGGGAAGAGATGGCTTTCGGAGACGGCTTCTCGAGTCAGTCGTATCAGCAAAGTCATGGCCGTGATCTGTACCGTCGCAGCATGTACACGTTCTGGAAGCGTACTGTTCCCCCGGCGCAGCTGGCGACCTTCGATGCACCGGACCGCGAGAAATGCACAGCCCGGCGGACTACAACCAATACACCTCTGCAGGCACTGGTCCTGCTGAACGACCCTACGTATCTGGAAGCTGCCAGAGCGCTGGCTGCCCGTGCTCTGAAGATCCCTGCGAAGAAGCCCGCCGACCGGGCTGCTCTCATCTTCCAGACCGCCACGCTGCGACCCGCATCGAAGGACGAACTCTCCGTCCTGACCCGCCTTGCGGGGGACCAGGCGATCTACTACAAGACGCACACATCGGAAGCGGAGGCTTTGCTAAAGAATGGTGAGTCCCCGGTGCCGGCGGGACTTTTGGCGACCGACCTGGCGACGTGGACCGTCGTGGCTAGCGCGGTTCTTAATCTGGACGAGACAATTACGAAGGAATAAGTCATGACCATGATTCCTGATCCCGAAGCACTTGTATCAACCCGCCGGCACTTCTTCGGACGCTCCGCGACCGGGATCGGAGTTGCTGCGCTAGCGTCTGTTTTCCAGAGGAACGCTCTGGCGACTACGGCTACGTTGCAGTTTCCGCCGACCGCAAAACGGATTATCTTTCTTCATCAGTCTGGGGGCCCTTCGCAGCTGGATCTCTTCGACTACAAACCGGGTCTGCAAAAACTGCGGGGCACGGAACTCCCTGAGTCGGTACGCATGGGTCAGCGAATTACGGGTATGACTTCGGGTCAGGGCACACTGCCGATTGCCCCGTCTATCTTCGACTTCAAGCAGCATGGACAGAGCGGCGCGTGGATCAGCAACCTGCTTCCACATACGGCGAAGATCGTGGATGATCTGACGATCATCAAGACCGTAAACACCGAAGCGATTAATCACGATCCGGCGATCACTTTCATTCAGACCGGTTCGCAACAACCGGGTCGCCCCAGCATGGGCGCGTGGGCCAGCTACGGCCTTGGCAGTGAGAATGACAATCTACCTGGCTTTGTGGTTCTGCTCTCGCAAGCCCACGCCATCAACACCGATCAGCCTTTATTCTCGAGGCTCTGGTCCAGCGGATTTCTCCCGTCCAGCCATCAGGGCGTTCGGTTCCGGTCTGGTGCGGACCCTGTGTTGTACCTCGAGGACGCGCAGGGTATCTCGAGGAAAACCCGCAGACGCATGCTCGACAGTGTTGCCGCGCTGAATCGCAAGCACTCTGAGGATTTCGGCGATCCGGAGATCCAGACGCGCATTCATCAGTATGAGATGGCGTATCGGATGCAGGCTTCGGTGCCGGATCTGATGGATCTTTCGAAGGAAACTGAAAGCGTCTTTGAGATGTACGGCCCTGAGTCGCGCAAGCCTGGGACCTACGCGGCAAATTGCCTGCTGGCGAGAAGGCTGGCGGAGCGGAATGTCCGCTTCATCCAGCTGTACCACCGGGGCTGGGACCAGCACGGCGATCTTCCCAGAGATCTCACGCTGCAATGCAAGGGAACAGACCAGCCCACCGCAGCCTTGATTACGGATCTGAAGCAGCGGGGATTACTCGACGATACGCTGGTTGTGTGGGGAGGCGAGTTCGGCCGCACGGTGTATAGCCAGGGCAAACTGGCGGAAGCTAACTACGGGCGGGATCATCATCCACGTTGCTTCACCATGTTTCTGGCGGGTGGCGGAATGAAGCCTGGAGCCGTGATTGGCGAGACCGACGACTTCGGCTACAACATCGTGAAAGATGGAATCCACATACACGATTTGCAGGCGACGATGCTTCGCTGTATGGGAGTGGATCACACCAAGCTGACTTACTTGCACCAGGGACGGCACTTCCGGCTTACTGACGTTCATGGCACTGTTGCCAGTAACTTGCTTGCTTAGCCGGACCTGAATGAACGACCAGCAGCTTACAACGATACTTTCGTCGGGGGCGGTAGTCACTGTTCTTCTGGCCCTGATCCATAGCGTGAGGTCTGAAATCTCCAGCTTGCGCAACGAGTTGCGGGCCGAGACTTCCAGTATTCGGAGTGAATTGAAAGCTGAGATCTCCAGTCTGCGCGAAGAGATGCGTCTCGGCTTTACCCACATCAGCATTCGCTTCGACGACATGCGCGACCTGTGGCGAGCTGAGCTTCGCCGGGTAGAAGATATCCTGGACGCGCGTCTAAAGCACATGGAAGAAGACCGCCAGCGCTAAGAGTCGTTTCTGACCCGATACCCGCACACCAATTCCGATAAAACAGAATCCAAAAATAAAGTATTTCAGTCTGCTAACGTAGACGATACGTGGAATTGGTCAGACTTCAGCGTCAGCGCGCGGTCGATGCGGTTTACGATGCGCTTCGCTCCGCCATTATCGATTCATTGCTGCTCCCGGGAGAACGTCTCAACGTTGACGATCTGGCGGTAAAGCTCGGAGTTAGCCTGACCCCGGTTCGTGGCGCGATTCAGCAGCTTGCCACTGAAGGTCTCGTCGAGATACGCCCACGCAGCGGAACCTTCGTCGCCAGCCTTACCGTACAGGACGTCGATGAAACATTCCGCATTCGTTGCGCACTGGAGTGTCTTGCGGGACAGGACGCGATCGACCGTTTCACGCCACGGCACATCCGGCGCTTCCGGGAGCTGCTCCGGTTGCTGAAACGTCCCGTGCGTACAGCAGAGGACAGGACTGCGCATGACCAGCACAACTCGGAGTTACACCTCACGATCATCGAGACTTCCGGCAATCGCCGCTTGCAGGAAATGTATGAAGGCCTGAATGCGCACCTGCGAATCGCTCGAATCCATGCGGGCCATGCCGACTGGGTGGCGAGGTTGCGCCACGAGCAGGCCGAGCACGAGAGTATCGTCAATGCCATTGAACTCCGCGATTCAGCAGCTCTTCTGAAAGCGCTAACCACACACATTTACCGGGCCAAGGACGACATGATCCTGGCCCTGCGGGAGCGCGACGGCAGTAACGGGACATCGTGAAGATTGAAACGGTCGAGGCGATTCCGGTCCGCTTACCTCGGGAACGGGAGCGTGCACAACGGACCGCCGGCTCGCCGACGTCGCTGGAGGACTCAGGAAGCAGGTATCGGTGGTCGAGCACGGTTCCGGCTTTGTACTCCATTCACTTTGAGACCGCTCTTATCAAGCTAACGACCGATACAGGATTGGTCGGTTGGGGCGAATCGCAGGCTCCGCTGGCTCCGGAAGTGGCGTGCTCTATCGTTGAGCATCTGCTCACACCTGTTCTTTTACATGCGGACTTCGACCCCGGCCCCGAGGGGATTGCAGAACTGTGGGAGCAGATGTATCGGACGATGCGCGTTCGGGGCCAGACCGGGGGCTTCATGCTCGACGCGATCAGTGGTGTCGATATCGCACTGTGGGACCTCGCAGGGAAGCATGCCGAAGTTCCGGTTTGCGAACTTCTTACGAGC
>JACMLA010000866.1 GCA_014379815.1 Bryobacteraceae bacterium
GCCGGTGTCTCGATAGCTGGTTTAGGAGACTCCGTTCCCACCGCTGTCGTCGCGGTGCCTTCTTTTTTGGCGCACGAAGATAAGACCAGCACACCCATTACAACTGCCAATGCAAAGCGTCGAACCATGGATCCTCCATCGCACGGTGGCCGGAAAAACAAGGCTACCCGTGCACTCCTATCTTATGTCGGGAACCCCAGTGGCAGATTCTCAGCTGTTGACCGGATTTTCTTTTCTTGCCGGGAAGCAGGGACGCTAATCCAGATTCCACTAGGTGGGAAGAGACGTACTTGACCACGGGGCGTGAACAGCTGGCGGCGTGCCCCGCCCGAGCGCCAGCCCGGTGCGTTATTCGAGGCCGGGGTTCTTCAGGCGATAGCGCAACTCGTTAGCCGTCAGAGCATCCATCCTGCCGGCGTTTTCCAGAACGTGAACCAGCTTCAGGCTGCACATCGTAAAGCCGGCAATGTCGTTAACCTGGAGCTGGCAAAGCCGTATTGCCCCCAGGTCCGCCCTCTCCAGAACACGAATCGCGGATCGGGGGGCTTGCACCAGTGGGATCCCTGCCAGCTCTTTGGCCTCGTGCCCTCCGGTCAGCCTCGCGATCCTGACTAGTTCGTACCCCGTGTCCAGAATTGTGCTGGAATCTCCAACCGTGTCGATGCGCCGATAGCGAACGCGGTACAAGCTGCCAAGATCGGCCGCACTTGCAGGCACGTCGCCGGGTGTTTGGTCGCGGTAGCGGACCACGATGCGCCGGTCCTCGTCAATTGCGACAAACTCCGCCACCAGTGCATAATCTTCTTTCCGTATCTTCAGCCGGTCCAGCTGCAGCACTTCTTCTCGAATGGGGCCCGGTACCTTCCTTGGCGGAGCTGTCGTTGCCAATTGCAGGCTCGGCGTAGCTGAGCGCGAACTGGCGGCGGTCCAGTGCAGAAAGAGAAATGCGCCCAGAACGGGCAGGCACGCTACAGGAAGCAGAATCCACCCCGGAACGTGGCGTGACGTCTCCTGCAGGCGGGATCTGGAAGAGTCTGGCGCCTTGTGCGTCGATGACCCTGTCGACAAAGCTCCTGTCGACAATTCTATGAATAACTCGCGTCCGTCGATTCCCATGGCAAGCTGCTGCCGTCGCTGCACAACCGGCAACTCGTAGAAATCCTGCAGATATTCCCAGGCAGCGTTGACTTCCCTCAAATTGGCGTCGGAATCAGCCCGTTCTTCGACAGCCCGGTCACCATGCAGATCCGGATGCAGTTCCCGGGCTCGCTTCAGATAAGCGGACCGGACCTCCAGAGGGGTCGCTGTTACCTCCGCCCGCAGCAATCCAAAGGCCTTCCGCGCGGTCATGCACCACTCCCTAAAGCAATGCTCAGGAGCATGAAAAAATCGGCGCTCTCATGTGGCAGCAACATTACCGTCCCCTTTTCGACGACATCGGGTTTTCCGCGCTCGCAGCTGCGCTTTCAATCTTCACGCTTCTTCGGCTTCCTCGGTGTGCTTCGTAAGCCATCCTGGTTATCCGCACTCGCCAGACTCGCAGCGGGGTGCCTCGTTGCTGCTGGTTTGTATGGTTTGCCGCCGGATCTGATCGATTCTGCTGTCGGCTATGGAGCCGCTTTCGGTATCTTTCCCATCCCATTAGAGACGCTAATCCAGATTCGACTGGGTGGGAAGAGACGTGCTGGACCAGATCGCATAGCCTAGCAGGAACCAGAAAACGCCCCAGACTCCCAGCAGTAGCACCATCGGTCCTTTGCCGGCTCCGAGGAAGAAGATAGCTTGAAAGGGGAACTGAACCGGAAAGTACAGTCCGGCTGCCAGAGGGGTGTAGCCGCGCCATCCACGGAGTCTTTTACTTCCGCGAATCGCGAAGCTGAGCACCAAGGTGCCGACTGTCAGAAGAACGGAGCCGCCTGGAGTGAACAACTGGCGGAAAGCGCGGTCGGGAGCGTTGTAGATGTAGATGCTTCCGACGATGTACAGTACGAGGCCGAGCAGACTGAGTGTGACGCCGGCCAGCGCTGGAACCCGGCGCAGCCTGGAAGATCCGGAATGCAGAGTGATTAGACCGAGGGGAGCTCCGGCGAGGCAAACGCTGGTGGCGCACCAGACGATGCAGCGGATCAACCGACTGCTGTCGTCTGTCAGCGTGCCTTGAAACGCCTGAAGCATCGGATTCAGCGCGAGAAAGCTAAAGGAGAATAGTACTCCTGCGATCATGCACATAGTGCCGAAGAATCGCGCTTTGGGGAGATGTGCGGTGGTTTGAGCAACGCTTGTCGGGTGGGGCAGCGCTGGAATGATTGTGTTCATGAGTTTGCTCCTGCAAGGGCAATGTGCCTTGCTAGGAACCTCGCGCAAATCCGATCCAGGCTAGCTCGGGCGAAGGGCTACCGTAACGCTACGTAACGGCAGTAACTTCAAGCAGCTGCCATTCTCCGAGGCCCAACGCCTCGACCCTGCCGAGGGCCTGGAAGCTAATTCCGGAGCCGGCAACAAGGTCCCGCAACGTACCCGATGCGAAGATCTGCTGCCATCCTGCCCGCTGCTGAACCAGCCTGGCGACGACGGTTGCCGAGCCACCCAGAGGTAATCCGGCTGGGCTGATGAACTCACCCGTGTGCAGCCCAACACGGGAACGCACATCTATCTGGCGCGCTACTTCCTGCAGGGCACTCGCACACCGGAGCGCCCGGGCCGGACCGTCGAAGGCAGCGGTCACGCGAGGATACGGATACTCCGCTTCACGAGCGCCGAACCGTGTCAGCTGCGTGCGAACCGCGGTATCGAGGCGAGGCTCCGATGGTTTCTCAAATTCGATGGCAAGGACTGTAGCGAGGACACCGGCCGACTCGCCGGAGCCTGGCAACTGGGCCAGAAAATGCTCGATCTCCTGCAGCATTGCTTCCTGATCCCCGACGAAGGGCAAGTGATCGTCGCCGGGAAGCTCGATAAGTTTCGCTCCGGGAATGTGGGAGGCAACGTAGCGACCTTCCTCGATTTTGAGGCAGCGGTCGCCGGAGCGATGGAGGACCAGCGTCGGCACTTTTACAAGAGGCAGGACGTAGCGGATATCGGTTTCGGTGTTCATGTGCGTGAGAGCAAGAGCGGCTCCCGGGCTAGCACCCATCCGCAAATAGGCGGCCCACCATTCGCGAAACTTGGGGTCATTGGCCACCGACGGCGCACGTTCTTCGAGGCCAACTGGACCGCCCCAGTCGCGGCGGATTTCCTCGAAGAATACTTTTCGCTGCTCCACAGTAGGAGCCCAGGGGTAATCGGGTGCCCAGAGACGGCTCGCGTAGGTAGCAATCATGATGAGTGCCGCGGCCCTTTGAGGATAGGTTGCAGCGAAGACGGCAGACATGCAGCCACCTTCCGATACTCCGCAGATAACCGCGCGCTGAGAACCGATGCTGTCCATTACGGCATGGACGTCTTCCATGCGCTGTTCAATAGTCGGCAGCTGCGCAAGCGGGACGCGATCGGACAGTCCGGTGCCGCGCTTATCGAACAAGATTACACGAGAAAAGGAGCTGAGGCGCTGCAGAAATCTGGCAGACCGGGGTTCTGTCCAGATGTACTCGAGGTGCGACACCCATCCCATGACGAAGACAAGGTCGACGGGCCCATCGCCTGTGACCTGATAGGCGATGTTGACGCCTCCGTTTTCCACGTAGCGGGTTTTCGGGAGGGACCCGGTTCGGATTGCTGGTGCTGCAGAGACCTCTTCACTTTTGCTCTGAGAGTCTACGCTGGTGACGGGAGCACAGAACCGGTAGCCTCTGCGAAAGCGCGTCTCGATGTAGACCGGCTTTTGGGCGCTATCGCCCAGTGCTTTGCGAATTTCGAGGATCTGTACGGAAAGTGCGTGGTCAGCGACATGTACGTCAGGCCACAGTGTTTTGAACAACTGATCCCGCGTGACAATCTCGCCAGCGCGTTCGACGAGGCAAACCAGGACGTCAATTGCTCTCGGAGTGAGGTCGACAAGCTTGTCCTCACGCCAGAGCTGGCGGCCGGCGGGATCGAGGCGGAATGGTCCAAAAGTAAGCGATCTCGCCACCTCAGGGATTTTAGCAACGGCTCCGGTCGAGCCGGGCCGGCTTGTGACTTCACCGGCCCTGGTCGTCGAATCGCTGTCGTTACTCAAGGAGCTTGAGATACGCGACGATGTCCGCCTGATCCTGGGAATTGAGCAGGATCGGGTTCGCTGGAGTGAACAGAGGCAGGACCCTTGCGTAGTGAGCGACAGCGTCTTCCAGTGTTCGCGCGGAATTGTCGTGGAAGTAAGGCGCTGTTCGGCGGATTCCGCGAAGTGGCGAAATCTTGAAGGAGTTGGCGTCTTGAACGCGACCGGTGATGAGTGCCCGGCCAGGATCGGGGCTGACTACGGTGGTCTCGGACCCGTCCGAATTGCGGAAGACGAATGGGCGAACCGGATTTTTGGCGGGATTCAGTTCAGAAACAGCAACGCTTACAAAACGCAGTCCAGGCGGGGCCGGGAAGAACTGGTTCGTTCGGTCCATCATGGGTCCGCTATGACACAGGCCGCAAGCGCCAATCTTATTGTTCTTCGGATCGATTCGGTCTTCGAAGAAGGTCCGGCCGCGTTTCTCTGGGTCCGTGTTGCCTTCTGGTAATCCGGGCGCCGCGCCGCCACGAGCAAATTCGCGAACTGCCGCGGAAGTGAAGAATTCATCACTGACCTGGAATCGGGCGATTGCCTGGAGATCAGTATCGGACAAGGCGGTGGGGCTTTGAGCATGGGCGCGGATCGCATTCTGAGCCTGAATGACGAGGTTCGGCTCCCGTCCGTCAACCATGAGCACTGGATCGAGAGCCGGAGTATTCAACGTAGTCGGGATACCCCGGCGCACGATTACGCTACGAGCTGCGGGGTCATCGGCAAGCTTGACGTTCGGAGGCAGAGGAATCTCGACCAGGATCGTCGCCTCGGTCAGCATTCGCTGAATGCCTCGCCCTTTGCCATCGTCGCTTCCGTCATGACGAAATAAAGGATCCTGGCGATTCATGGCGAAGCGGCGTTGTGCATCATTGGCGGAGACGGTACCGGTTTCGCGACTGTGACAGGTGAGACAGGTTCGGCCATTGCCGCCGAAAGATTCGTGATCGAACAAGAA
>JACMLA010000867.1 GCA_014379815.1 Bryobacteraceae bacterium
CGATCGAAAGCATTGAGGCGCAGACAAAGCGCATGTCCCCGCCGCCCTTGTACGATCTGACGGAGTTGCAGCGTCATGCCAATCGTCTATACGGCTTCAGCGCCACACGGACTCTGGAAGTGGCGCAGGCCTTGTACGAGAAACACAAGCTGATCAGCTATCCCCGAACGGACAGTCGCCATCTTTCGGGCGACGTAGCACGAACTCTGCCGAAAATTGTTCGCGTGATTGCGCCCACATATGTCGATTCCCTCGCCCCCGGAACCGGCGAGCGGCCCCTTGGCAAGCGTTATGTGGACGACAGCAAAGTCAGTGACCACCACGCCATCATTCCTACCGGGGTACCACCCGGGAGAGTGAACCTGGACGTAGACGAGAAGAGACTTTTCGATCTCATCAGCCGCCGGCTGTTTTCCGCCTGGCACGAGGATTACATCTGGAACGTGACAACCGTAATCACGCTGGTGCGTAGCGAGGCGGCCCAGGACCGGTTTCATTCCAGCGGTACCGCGATCGTGCAGCCAGGCTGGAAGGTGCTGGATGTCGGTGGCGCGCGAAAAGACGCCCGAAAAGAGAAGAAGCGTGCAGGCGCGGCGGAAGATTCTGAGGGTGCGGGAGAAGAAGGCCAGACGCTTCCCCCAGATCTGGCCAAGGATCAGCCGCAACGGGTCCTGAGCGTCGACTCTGTTGCGAAGAAGACCCGCGCACCAAGGCGCCTCACCGATGCGACGCTTCTGACCGCGATGGAAACTGCGGGTAAAACGCTCGATGACAAAGAGCTCTCCGATGCCATGAAAGAGTCCGGCCTCGGAACGCCCGCGACACGCGCGCAGATCATCGAGGTTTTGTTAAAGCGGGAGTTTCTGGAACGAAAAGGCAAAAGTCTGGAAGCGACAGACAAAGGTATTCGCCTGATTGAAGTAGTTCATCCACACGTCAAGAGTCCTTCGATGACCGGTCAGTGGGAAGCCTACCTCCGCCGCATCAATCGCAAAGAAGCTCAGTTAGGTCCCTTCATGACGGGCATTGAAGACTATGTTCGTGAAGTGATCGGCACCGTTGGACACCGTCAGCCTGAGGCACTTCGCCCGACTTCCGGCCAGTCTGCAACTCCGATTCCCGTGCGTCGTCCCGTCGATCCGAATCGTTCTTTGACGGAGGTTCTGCGAGACAGGTTTGGATTCGAAGCATTCCGGCCAAATCAGGAGGAAGTTTGCCGCGAAGTCACTGCGGGTCACGATGCGCTGCTGGTGATGCCGACCGGCTCCGGTAAGTCGCTCTGCTACCAGTTGCCTGGGGCGGTTCTTGGCGGGACCACGCTCGTTATCAGTCCTCTCATCGCGCTGATGGAGGACCAGGTTTCCAAACTGCTGGCTCAGGGATTCGCAGCGGATCGCATCCACTCCGGCCGGCACCGTGACGCCTCGCGGGAAGCGGCACAGCGATACGCAAACGGCGAACTCGACTTCCTTTACATCGCGCCGGAACGCCTTCGCGTGCGCGGCTTCCTCGAATTGCTGGCAAAGCGAAAGCCGTCCCTGGTAGCGATCGACGAAGCGCATTGCATCTCGCAATGGGGTCACGATTTCCGCCCCGATTACCGTAACATCGGGCAGTCTCTCCCGTCTTTTCGACCGGCTCCGGTTATCGCGTTGACTGCTACCGCAACGCGTCCTGTTCAGGCAGACATAGTAAGACAGCTTGGCTTAAGCAGTGCGAAGTCTTTTATCCATGGATTCCGGCGCGACAACATCGCAATTGAAGTCGTGAAGGTCGCACCCGGACTGCGGTTTGAACTCGCGCGCAAGCTGCTGAAAGACCGGGCACACCGCCCGGCAATTATCTACACTCCCACCCGGAAAGATGCCGTCGAATTAGCCGATCTTTTGCACCGGGACTGCGCCAGTGCCGCTTATCACGCAGGTATGGATGCAAGCCGTCGGGATCGCGTACAGCGCGGCTTTCTTTCCGGCGAACTCGAAGTCATCGTGGCGACAATCGCCTTCGGTATGGGGGTGGACAAGTCGGACGTGCGAACGGTGATCCACACGGCACTGCCCGGAAGCATGGAAGGTTACTACCAGGAGATCGGTCGCGCCGGCCGCGATGGCAAACCGTCACGAGCCATACTGATGCACG
>JACMLA010000011.1 GCA_014379815.1 Bryobacteraceae bacterium
CATAACCCTTCGTTCTTCGCCTGTTACGCTGGGCCTCAGTGACGCGCACGGTGCAGGTCAATGGTCATGAAGTGGTGGTGGAACTCAGTGACGACTCGGCGGTCGAGGCAGAGTCGGGCTTGTGGAGCGTCATCCTGAATGGCCGGTCATTCGAAGTTTCGATCGGTGAAGACGGGATTGGCTACGTTGACGGACAGCGCGTGACCGTGCAGGTGAACGATCCGCGCGCGCCCCGGAAGCGAGTGGGCGGCGGTACTCTCAATGGCAAGCAGACACTCGTGTCCGCCATGCCGGGTAAGATCGTCAGAGTCCTCGTGCAGGAAGGCGATGCAGTAGTTCCAGGGCAGGGAATCGTCATCGTGGAAGCAATGAAAATGCAGAATGAGATGAAAGCTTCCGCTTCGGGTACAGTGGTGCGGGTGCATGCCGTTGAGGGAGCTACAGTGAACGCAGGAGAGATACTCGCGGTGGTGGAGTAGGTCCCGACGATGCCAGTGGCGACTTGCCTCAAATGCAGCGGAACCGGATACGTTGTGGTGGAGCGTGACGGCTTAAGCGGTGCCGACCGGTGCTCCTGTTTCTTTGAGCAGAGGGTGGAAAGACTTCGGCAAACTTCCAATATCCCTCCCAATTTTGCGCATAGCAGCCTCGAAAGCTTTCAGTTGCCCATGGATAATGACATCGCAATGCGGGCATTGTCTACGGTGTTTCTGGAGGTAAAGCGTTACTCCCGCGAGTATCCGGTTGTCGATAAACCGGGGTTGCTTTTGATAGGCAATCCGGGAACTGGAAAAACACATCTGGCCGTCGGAGCGTTGCAGAGTCTGATCTCGAAAGGGTTCGATGGGCTCTTCTACGACTACCAGCAGTTGCTGACCGACATCGCGCGGAGCTGGTCTCAAACCGCCGGACCCAACGAGGAAAGCGCATTTCGCCGTGTCATGGAAGCGGAGATTTTGCTGCTGGATGACCTTGGGGCACGTCGGGCGCTGGACTGGGTAGAAGATATCGTGACGGAAATTATCACCTATCGATACAATCACCGCAAACCATTGATTGCCACTACGAATCTGGCGGAACCGGCAGCAGGACATCAGGTATCCGCGGGCAAAACTCCCTCAGGTGTCAATCGTGCCGGTAAGTCGCTAGGCGAAATTGTGGGTGAGCGATCCCGTTCGCGTTTGTTCGAAATGTGCCGTGTGGTGACGATGCCGACCGTGGAAGATTACCGCATGCGCCGCCGCTAGGGCCGCCCGTGTCTAAACCCGCTCCGTGACCGTCGCGGCTCGGTAATATCTTGATTCTACTGAGCCGCGCACGTCAGTAAGCGGTTCTTTTAAGGTTCGACACGGGCTGCCAGGGCAGCCTACTTCAGGTAGAAAAGGCTTAGCCGCGGAACGCCCGCCTGCTCCTGAATGCGACGGTCGAGATACTGGCGCTCCAGCATCGCGATCTGCTCGGTAGACAGCTTGCCGCGGTATGGCCGCAGTGTACTGTCGAGCTCCCGCCGGTGCTGAAACAGCTCCTCATCCGAAATGTTTGCGCGGATGATTGCGGACATCTTTTCCTCGAGTGCAGACAGACGCTGCTCCAGTTGCTCGAGGTCCTGGTAGTGATGGTCAGCAGACTGAGAGAG
>JACMLA010000868.1 GCA_014379815.1 Bryobacteraceae bacterium
GAATGGGGTGAACTCCGGCTTTTCCGGCAGCGCGGGGAGACAGAACGAACCCGTCAAGGATTTGTACTGCCAGCCACACGCCGCCCAGAACTGCGATGCGCGCATAGTCGTCGGTTGACAGATACCCGGCGAGGATCGCAACACCCAGCGACAAAATTGGCCCGAGGTAGGGAACGAGGTTCAGAATGCCACAGATAAGACCCACGACGAACCACCAGGGCATACCCGCCAAAGCAAATCCTACGACAAACAAGAGCGTGGTGATCAGCGCATTCTGCAACGTGGCCGCGACATAAGCGCCGAGCGAACTGGAGATGCGGGAGATCGTATTCATCTGAGGCAGTTCACTTTGCCTGTAACACCCAGATATCGGACTGCATTTCCAGCAGTCGCGTCTCGATTCCTGAAGCCGTAGTCTGAAATCCCTGAAACAGGGGAAGCTGGCTCAAGCTGGCTAACTCAGACCTGGCGGTCGGGACCGCGACATTGGCGACCACACTCTCGCTACCAGAATCCAGACGTAGATCGACCAGGTCCGCTTGTCCGTTTCTCAGGATACGGATACCGCGGATGACGCCAGGCGCGTGAACGCCATGCAAAACCCAGCAGCCTGAGCCTGTAGTTTGGCTTCGTTTCGCGGATAGCGTCAACAGCATGAGACCTTCGGTTCTGCCGACGACTGCTAAACGGTCCGCATCGACCCACTTCGGTTCGCGACCGCATTGCTTGCACACCAGTTCCGGACTCCCCGGCAGACGGACTGTAAAGATGCTGTCGTCCGGTCCTTCATAAGCTAGAGCGGAACCGTCCGGCGACCACGCTGGGTTGGAGCCTGAACCTACCCGGACCCTTCCCGATCCTGACGAGGAAACAACGAACAATTCACCCGACTCTGTGACCGCCGTTTGCCTTCCACTGGGAGACGGCACAGGTTCGTTGCCCTCTGACCTGGTTTCCCGTGGAGTAATGGTCCCGTCCTCACCGATAGTCACAGGACGATACAGGGCAGTAACGGACGTGAACGCTATCTCGCGCCCGTCGGGGGAAGACGAGGGTTGCAACTCGATTCCGGTCCCGGTCGTCAGAGCTCTGTTGCCCAGCCAGAGATGCCCTTGCCTGGATACTGCTTCTCCGTTTCGTATTTGCGATGGAGGCGGCGCTTCCTGAACCCGGCCGCCCGCCGGGCTCACGATCCAGCGGTTGCCATCAGCAGTCCGGAAGAGCACCTGAGTGGAGTCGCTGGACCAGCCCTCGACATGTGCGTCCACCGAAGTGAAGCTTAGCTGCTCGGCACGTCCCGGCCCGCGCGCCGGTTTGACGAACACCTGCAAAATGCCGTTGACCTGCGAGGAATACGCGATGCTCGCTCCGTCGGGCGACCACGAGGGCCAGGCGTCGATTGCAGGCGAGGCCACAAACCGCCTGTACTCGGTCGCAACTGCCTGACTGCTGGGGCGTGAGAGCAGCCAGAAAGTACCTGACGCCAGCAGTACCGCAGCGCTGCCCATCACGATCCCGGCTACATGGGAGATGCGCCATTTCGGCAATCGGCCAGATGGAGGGCCCTCCCTCGCGACAGGTTCGGCAGAAGAAGCGTCCGTCAGACTGGCCCGTATGGACCGCAGTTCGCGAAGGACGTCGTGCATCGAGCCGTAGCGATGATCCGGCTCCTTATGCAGGAGCCGCTTCACCAGCCATTGGAAGAGAGGCGAGCCGATCTCAAGGGGAGGCACTTCCTCTGTGAGGATCGCGGAGAGCGAAGCCAGCGCCGTGTCCCGACGCATGGGAGCGTTTCCCGTCGCCATTTCATGCAGGATCAGGCCGAATGAAAATTGATCGGTGTAATACGAGATGCGAGTGCCGCGAGCCTGTTCGGGGCTCATATAGGCCGTTGTGCCGAGCAGCAGTCCAGGCACAGTATCGTTACCCTGCAAAGTCCGCAGCGAATCGATCCGCGCTTCTTCTGTTACTTTTGCGATACCAAAATCGAGGATCTTCACGCGTCCGTCGCGCGTGATCATGATGTTTTCCGGTTTCAGATCGCGGTGAACAATTCCGGCGTCGTGGGCGGCCGCGATTCCCTCCGCTGTCTGAATTGCTACGTCGAGCAGCATCCGGTAAGGCACTGCTCCTTCGTGCACCAGCCTCGCTCGCAGAGATTGTCCGTCAATCAGCTCAGTGACAATCCAGGCTATGGTGCCTTCGCGACCGGTGTCATGGACCGTCAGAATATTGGGATGATTCAGAGCGCTGACCGCCTGAGCTTCCTGCTCAAACCTGTGCAGCGCCTCTTCGCCCGCTTCGTGCATCGCGATCGTTTTGATGGCGACATCCCGGTTCAAGCGCGTGTCGCGAGCGCGATACACCTCGCCCATGGCTCCACGCCCGATCAGGGAAACCAGCTTGTAAGGGCCTAGAAGCGAATCTGCCGCGAGAGCCATCGACGTTCCGTTCCGCGCCTGACCTGTCAGGTTAGCGCTTCACCTGATAATCTTCCGATGGAATCAGGTAGCGCGCACGCTGGTGATTCATTAGCCGCTCGCGCCAGGCCCACTCCACAGAAGGTTCGCGAGACGTTCCAGGTCCCTGAACGGCGAGCAGAATATCTTCCAGCGGGAACTTGGGCGTACGGTCGGCGTACAGCAGTCCATTCGCTTCCTGATAGGTATCGGCGAACTGCGTATAGCAGAAGCCTGCCAGCACGTGGAGCGACCGGACAACGCTGATCAGTTCCATGACCTGGTCAGCAAAAGCTTCCTGTGTCTCGGACCGTGTATAACCCCACGTGGTCTTCACGTTGGCGGAAAACGCAATGCCGCCAAACTCGGTCAGCATGATTGGCTGACCCGTATGCGCCTCATCGTTTAGCAACAAGAGCCGCCCACCTGGCCGTTCGCGTTTGAAGAGCCTCGGTAGACCTTCGTCATTGCCGTACCGACGCGCAATCCGCTCGGAGTCGTGATCGTAATCGTGAATTCCGATAACGTCGGTCGCCACACTTTCCCAGCCGTCGTTACCGATCACTGGCCGCGAAGGATCCAGTGTCTTGGTGAGGTGATACATCGCCTGAACCCAGTGACGTTGCGCCGGGCTGTCCGGAAGATCGGGAACCCCCCAGGATTCATTGAACGGCACCCAGGCAATGATGCAGGGATGGCTGATATCACGCTGCATGGCGTCGAGCCATTCCCTTGTCAGACGGTCGACGGACTGTCGGGTGAAGCGATACGCGCTGGGCATCTCTTCCCAAACCAGCAGCCCCAGCACATCCGCCCAATACAGATAGCGAGGGTCCTCAATCTTCTGGTGCTTGCGGACACCATTGAAGCCCATATCCTTCGCGAGTTCCACGTCGCGCCGCAAAGCATCGTCGCCGGATGACGTCAAACCCGTCTCCGGCCAGTAGCCCTGATCCAGAACCATACGCAACTGGAACGGTCTTCCGTTCAGGACAAACTTGTCTCCCTGCACGGCGATGGAACGAAGGGCTGTATAGCTGTGGGCCTGGTCGATCAGCTCCCCGCGGCCGCTCCAGAGCTTCAGTTCTACTTCAATCAGGTGAGGAGTAGTGGGAGTCCACAGCAGCTCATTGCGATAGTCGTCGATTCCTGGATCGGATAGAGCAATGCGCCGGTTCACTTCCCCCGCAACCACCGTGTACGTGTCGTCGGCGATCAACTGATCTTTCGCGCTCAGCTTGATGGTCATCCGCAGGCCGTCGCGCCGGCTGCCATGCAGATGCACTTCCACGCCGATTTCCCAGCGCTCCATCACCGGTGTAAAGCGGATGTAACCGATGTAGGTCGGGGGAACCGGCTCCAGCCATACTGTTTGCCAGATGCCCGAAGTCCTCGGATACCAGATCGAGTGCGGATTCAGTTGCCAGTCCTGTTTCCCTCTGGGTTTGGAAAGGTCTGCCGCGTCGTCGTAAGCCCGCACCACCAGTACTTGAGAGCCGCCCGGCTGGAGATACTCGGTGATGTCGACCGTCCAGGGTGTGTATCCGCCTTCGTGATTCCCGGCATACTGGCCATTCACCCAGACACAGCCGCTATGATCGACAGCACCGAAATGCAACAGAATTCGGTGATTTGCGGGTGGAGTTTCAATCGTAACGGTCCGCTGATACCAGCACGCCCGAAAAAAGCCCGTATTTCCGATTCCGCTTGCCGGGGTTTCTGGCGAATAAGGAACCTCAATCGTGGCACTCCATTGCACCTGATCCGGAGTTCGCCATACTGCGTCGGGGTCAACCGCAAACTCCCAGGGCCCGTTTAGGCTTGTCCAGTTAGGACGCTCCAGCTGAGGTCGTGGGTAGCCATGCGTTGAAAGTTCCATTTATGGGTGATGTCCAGAAGACGCGGCAGGTCCTGGGCTGTTTCGTTAAGCCGTCAATAGTGCAGGATCCGTTCGGCTTCCTTCACCAGATCGTCAGATTGCGGCAGGATCTCATTTTCGAGGTTGGGGTTGTAGGCCACCCACGTGTCCATCGCGCCAATCCGTCCTACCGGCGCATCGAGATTGCCGAATAATTCGCTGGCAATGCGAGCCGAAATTTCTGCGCCATAGCCCCACGAAAGGCAGTCTTCATGCGCAACCATGACCCGGCTTGTCTTCTCAACAGACTGCCTGATTGCAGGCCAGTCATAGGGGGAAAGCGACCGCAGGTCGATAACCTCAACGCTGGTGCCCGGGTTCCGCTGTTCGATTTGCTGAGCTGCGTACAAGGCGCGGAATACCAGAAATCCGTAGGTAATAATCGTCAGCGAACGCCCCTGTTTTGCCACGCTCGCCTTGCCAAAAGGAATCGTGTAATCCGGTCCGGGATGTGCCGAGCGGTTGTATGGTTCACGATACAGCCGCTTATGTTCCAGGAATAATACCGGATCGTCACACCTGATGGCGGTCCTCAGCAAGCCCGAAGCATCCAGCGAATTGGACGGAAATACCACCCGCAATCCGGGGATGTGCGTGAAAAAGACTTCGCCACACTGGCTGTGGTAGATCGCACCGCCGTTAAGATAGCCACCGATCGCCACGCGGATCACCATGGGACAGGAAAACCCGTTGTTGGAACGCCAGCGGATGGTCGCCAGTTCGTCCCGGATCTGCATCATGGCTGGCCAGATGTAGTCGAAAAACTGGATCTCCGGGACCGGCTTCAAACCCCGTGTGGCCATGCCGATTGCGCGGCCAATAATGCAAGCTTCCGCAATGGGAGTATTGAAACACCGCTTACGGCCAAACTGAATCTGCAGCCCGGCGGTGGCTTTGAAAACGCCGCCCTTGCCTTTAACCTCACTCAGATTCTCTTCGCGGCTGCAATCGGCAACATCTTCCCCGAAAACGAGAACCGAATGATCCCGCCGCATCTCTTCCGCAAGCGTCAGGTTGATTTCATCCACCATCGTGCGCGGTTCTCCGGCAAACACGGGAGCGGCTTCGAAGTCAGATGAGGTCGGGTCAATCCGGGGAGAATACAGAAAGCGGAGAGTAGTTCCATTTTCCGGCGGGGCCGCCCCCAGAACTGTTCTGGTCGCGTCCTCTAACTCCCGATCGGCGTCCGCAATGATGCTGGCAAGTTCTTCCCGGCTCGCAATACCCTGTTCGATCAGCCAGTCCGGATAGCGGACCAGAGGATCCCGTTCAGCTTCCGCGGACCGCTCACGCGCCGTTTTGTAGAGCCGCTCGTCGTCGGACAACGAGTGCGAATAGGGCCGGATCACATGTGCGTGGACCATCGCGGGACCCCGTCTTTGCCGGCAATGCTCGGTTGCTTCCGCCAGCGCCGTCCAGCACGCAACGAAATCTGTCCCGTCTGTTTCGGTGACGAATAGTCCCGGAAAGCCCTTAACCAGCGCTGAGATGCTTCCCCCCGTGGTCTGGCATTCCACAGGTGTCGAGATGGCGAAGCCGTTGTCCTCGACCAGAAACAGCAGGGGCAGAGCTTCCAGGCACGCGACGTTCAGAGCCTCCCAGAACTCCCCTTCGCTCGTCGCTCCTTCGCCTGTACAAACGAGTGTTACTTCGTCGCTGTGAGGGTGCAGATAAGAGGCGGCGTTCGCGCAGCCAACAGCCTGTACGAACTGAGTTCCGGTCGGAGAGGATCCGGTCACTATGTGGAGGTCAGGGGAGCTCCAGTGAGAGGGCATCTGCCGCCCCCCGGATGCCTTGTCCGACCCTGCGCCAACAGCCTGAAGCAGCATGTCTTCCGCAGTGACACCAAGGGCCAGGCAGAGCGCCCGGTCGCGGTAGTAAGGATAGAACCAGTCGTAGCCGGGTCTTAAGTTCATCGCAGCTGCAATCTGCGCTGCCTCGTGGCCTGCCCCGCTTACCTGAAAGTAGATCTTGTTTTGCCGCTTGAGGGTGATTTCCCGGTCATCGATGCGGCGCGAGAGATACATCAGCCGGAAGGCACGCACGAGGGATTCACGGTCGAGACCGGTTCGAAGTGCAGGCAGATCGAGTGTTTCGGAACCAGTTACAGGTGTGACCATTCCTGGACGGCGTTCCTCCGTTGTCAGTGTAACTGAACCGCAAAGGGCGAAAATCGACTGCCGAGCAGTACTTCAGACGAGTGCCGGCACAGCCTGCGTGTATTGCAGGCAGCTTCGAAACGCATTCGCCAAAAAAGCAGATTTACGCTCTCTGGTAGCAACCTGCTTGATATAATCGCAACGTCACACGCCGCCAGCTTGCATCTGGTAAAGGTAACAAGCTGAATCAGTTCACGAAAAAGTTGAGGAGAACATGGCAGTCACCAGTACCGGCGCAGGCCTAGAAGGAATTATCGCCGCAGAGTCGAGCATCTGCTTCATCGATGGACAGGCTGGCGTCTTAAGCTACCAGGGATTTAACATCCACACACTGGCCGAGAATGCCACTTTTGAAGAGGTCATATATCTCCTCTGGAATGGGCGGTTTCCTACAACGGCGGAACTGGACCAGCTAAAGTCGGCACTCGTTAGCTATCGGTCGATACCGCAGGAGATTGTCGCGTTTCTGAAGCTTGTGCCTCCGGCCGTGCCGATGCAC
>JACMLA010000869.1 GCA_014379815.1 Bryobacteraceae bacterium
ATGTATTCAGGTAGAAAGGCGTTTAACTGACGCAGCCGTTCCGCTTCCGATCGCAAACCAAGAAGAGTCTGGCGCAACACCAGGTCTGTGATAAACCATGCAACCCGGAAGCTTAGCTGAGGATCGCGTGAGTCAGGAATGTAGATATCTTCCGAATCGTCCGCAGAGCGAAGTGCTGTCAGGCCCGCGATCGCCATAGCACGCAAGTCATTCGGCGCGTCCGATCCCTCTTCATCGTCAAAGAACTGAACAGATCCCCGCAGGTATGACTTTTCTTCGTCCAGCAGCACAATCTCGAATCTGCGGCGACCCCGGACGATGATGTCCATGCGGCCGTCTTCGTAGCTCTCCACTACCTTTTCCACCGTGACGCTGCATCCGATGTTCAGAATGCCTTTCTCGCCGGCCTGCACTATGCCAAACTCGGTGCTGGTTGAGATCGCTTCGCCAATCATTTCCTTGTAGCGATCTTCGAAGATGTGGAGCGGCATCGGCGTTCCGGGCAGCATCACCACCTGCAACGGAAACAGCGGCAACAGAGCATTCGACATTCTTCCATTATGGGGAGGCCAATATGCCCACGCAAAGTGGACATGTCGTAGCAAGGTGGCAGGTGGGATAGGATAAACGTTTCCGGAACTGTGAGAAAGCGGATGCAGATCGAGGGCAAAGTGGTCCTCATAACCGGCGCATCTGAAGGCATCGGCGCTGCCTGCGCACGGGCCTTTCGGGACCGTGGAGCCAATGTGTGTCTCACGGCTCGTTCTGAAGAAAATCTTCGCGCTGTGGCTGATCCTCGCGACCTCGTAATTCCCGCGGATCTTTTGGTGAAAGCTTCGCCTCAGCTCATCGTCGACGAGACAATCGCGAAATACGGCCGCATCGATGTGCTCGTGAATAACGCAGGTGCCGGACTTTACGAACCGGCACATCTCGGTTCGCCCGAACTTGCGACGCGCTTATTCCAGCTGAACCTGTTCGCCCCCCTTGAGCTTATCCGTTGCGCAGTCCCTCACATGAAGCAACAAAGCTCCGGGACCATCGTCAACGTCAGCTCCATTGCAGGCTGCGTGTCCCTGCCGTGGTTCACGCTGTACTCGGCGACCAAGTCGGCGCTGCTGTCACTTACCGACGGTCTTCGCGTGGAGCTGCGCCGCTGGGGTATCCACTGCATTTGCGTGTGTCCGGGTTATGTACGCACCCGCTTCCAACACAACCTGATTTCGGGTGAGGTGCCGCCGGCCCTTGCACCTTTGAAGCAGCGCTGGTCTATTTCACCTGAGCAGTGTGCCGATGCCATAGCAGATGGAGTCATAAGAGGTGCCCGTACCGTTGTCACACCCCGAAGTGGCTGGCTGCTGATTGCCGCGGCTGGTCTGTTCCCATCCCTGGTGGACCGGCAGCTGGAGTCCATACTGCTTCGTGAACTCAAGAGTCCGGAGGCCGAAGCCGCATGAACCTGAAGTTGAAACGGACGCCTGGAATTTACCTTGTCGGTTTCATGGGTTGCGGTAAGAGTACGGTCGGACGGCTGTTTGCTGAAGAAATCGGCTGGCGATTCGCCGACCTAGATCAGGATATTGAAGGTCAGCAGAAAACCACCATCACCGACCTGTTTCACCGCTTTGGGGAAGAGCAGTTTCGACGCATGGAAACGGCTGCGATTCAAAAGCGCGTGCAAGCCGTCCGCCGCGGCTCGCCAACGGTGCTCTCCCTTGGCGGCGGCGCATTCACTCGTGAGGAAAACATCGAGCTGTTAACCGAGAACGGAATTACTGTCTGGGTGGATACCAGCTTCGACATCATGCGGGAGCGCGTGGCCCACCAAAATCATCGTCCACTGGCCCGCGATCCACAACGCTTCCGGCAGCTTTACGAAGAGCGACTCCAGTTCTACGAACGCGCGGAATTTCGGATTGAGGAAACGAACGGCGACTCCCGGGCCGCTCTGCGCAAACTGATTGATCTCTGCCTTTTCGAATGATTCCATGCCTGTGGGACACGGCCGCGCACATGCCCTCCAGATCTTCCAGGCTGCTCTTACCGCGGCGGATGGAAGAACCGCCGTTCGTCGATTCGTGTCGTTCGAAGGTCATCGGCTAACGATAAGCAACCGGATTTACGACCTGCGAAATTACGACAGGGTGGTTGTAGTCGGCAGCGGCAAAGCCAGCGTCGCCATGGCCAGGGCATTGGAAGAAATTCTGGGCGACCGGATCGCTATGGGGCTGATCAATACGAAATACGGCCACGGCGGTGACCTTGGAATCATCAGGATCAACGAGTGCGGGCATCCCGTCCCCGATCTTAACGGAGTCGGGGGAGCTGAAGCGATCGCCGCGATAGCGGATGCCGCCACTGCTTCTGACCTGATCCTGGTCTGCGTCTCCGGCGGAGCTTCAGCATTGCTCCCTCTTCCCGCGAACGGTTTGACACTGGAAGACAAGCAGCGGACAACTTCGCTTCTGCTGGCTTCCGGTGCGACCATCCATGAAATCAATGCGGTTCGCAAACACTTGTCGGCTATCAAGGGAGGACAGCTTGCGGCGCGCGCCTGGCCCGCTATAGTTGTGGCTCTGATTCTCTCCGACGTCGTTGGGGACGATCTCGACGTGATCGGTTCCGGTGTGACCGTACCGGATAGCAGTACATTCGCCGATGCGCTTTCCGTGCTGGATCGCTACTCGCTACGCAATCGCGTGCCACGTGCGGTGCTGCACCATCTGGTGAGTGCGACAACGGAGACTCCCAAGCAAGGAGACGAACGTTTCAGCCGGACCCACAATGTGCTCGTCGGCAGTAACCGGCTTGCGCTGGAGGCTGCGGCGGCAGAGGCGCGGATCCTTGGCTATACCCCTATTATTCTGACCAGCATGCTTCAGGGCGAGGCACGCGTCATTGCGGAAGTCTTCGCCGCTGTTGCGCGGGAGATCGTGCAGTCGGGTCAGCCCGTGCCACGCCCCGCGTGCATCCTCGCAGGAGGAGAAACCACTGTCACGCTAAAGGGAAGCGGCAAGGGAGGCCGTAATCAGGAGTTTGCATTGGCGGCTGCAATTGCGATTCAGGGACTGCCAGGCGTGACGCTGCTGAGCGGCGGGACAGATGGAACCGATGGCCCCACCGATGCCGCTGGAGCGAGCTGCACGGGGAGCACGATGGAACAAGGAGCTGCTTTAGGCCTAAGTGCACGTGCCTATCTTGATCACAACGATTCGTACGCCTTTTTCGATGCAACTGGGGAAATCATCCGGACCGGGCCGACTGGCACCAACGTTGCCGATATCCACGTGATGCTTGTGAGTTGATGACGCCCACCACCTTGTACGCGGTGGAGCGGGACGCCGGACTGCGCCTCGACCAGTTTCTGAGCCGGGAGCTTTCTCAATATTCACGCTCCCGCCTGCAGGACTGGATTCGCTCAGGACGCGTTCTGGTGGAAGGCAAGACGGCCAAAGCCTCCAGCACTCTCAGAGGCGGAGAAACCGTCATCGTAACTCCGGATGTGCCCCAGCCGTTGCACGCGGAACCGGAAGATATTCCCCTCGACATTCTGTATCTGGATGATGATGTAATCGCCATAAACAAACCGGCTGGCATGGTGGTGCATGCCGGAGCGGGAAGACATTCCGGCACGCTCGTGAACGCGCTCCTACATCGTTTCGACAAGCTGTCTAACGTAAGCGGCGAGGATCGCCCGGGAGTGGTGCATCGGATCGACCGGGAGACGAGCGGCGTCATTCTGGTAGCCCGGAACGACGCGGCGCACCGGTCTCTGGCAGAACAGTTTGCCTCCCGCGAGATCGGCAAGACATATCTTGCAGTCACGCAAGGTTCGGTTGAAGCCGAATCGGGGACCATCGATAAATCCATCGAGAGAGATCCGGTTCGCCGTACGCGTATGACGACACGGACCGGTCACGGTAGAACCGCAATTACCTGGTGGACGGTGCTGGAGCGCTTCGCCCGGCACACCTGGCTGGAAGTCAGGATAGGTACAGGTAGAACGCATCAGATCCGGGTCCATCTGGCGAGCATCGGCCACCCAGTCGCAGGGGATACGCTGTACGGGGCAGCTGCTGGACCTGTCGACCGCTTCTTCCTCCATGCGTTTCGAATCTCTTTCCGCCAGCCAACCAGTGGAGAGTCAGTCACGGTGGAGGCTCCTCTGCCAGCGGAGTTGCACAACTGGCTGTCTCAATTGCGCGACGGTACTTTGAGCTGAGTCTGCACGCAAACTGTGCTTCGTTACAATGAGGCGAAGGAATCCCCGAGCATGTTCAAGCTGTTTCCGGTTGCTGCGCTGATATTGTGTGTCGTAGCCCCTGCGGCAGATCCGCCCAAGCCGCCTCGAACACAATACCCAGCTACGGCAGCACCGGCCGATCCACAAAGCGATACACAAATCACCCTCGATGTGAACCGCGTCAGCATGCTCTTCACGGTTTCCGATAAGAAGGGCCGCTTTGTTACAAATCTGACCAAAGAAGACTTCGAGGTCATCGAGGATAAGAAGTCGCAGCAGATCGTCGAGTTTGCAGCCGAATCCGATTTGCCCCTCAGGCTCGCGGTTTTGATCGACAGCAGCAACAGTATCCGGGATCGCTTCCGCTTTCAACAGGAAGCGGCGGTGGAGTTTATCAATAGTGTGATGCGCACGCAGGATCGGGCTGCAGTGGTCAGCTTCGATACGGGCCCCGAACTGGTTGCGGATCTGACGAA
>JACMLA010000870.1 GCA_014379815.1 Bryobacteraceae bacterium
CGTTGAAAGATCTGCCGACCCCGGCGAATGGCACGGAATGGATCCCGGCTAATGATGTACGACGAAGAGTTCGGGGTCTTCCAGTCACCACGGCCGGCTCCGATCTGTTCTGTCAGTGATTTCGCAATGCCTTCGTTGATTGGATTCGGCGCCAGGGTACGATCCACTAATTGCGCTTTGCATTGCATTGCGGCAAACATCAGGCAAGCGAACACCGTGATTCGGTTCATATACTTTCCTCTTTCTTTCTAAAGCGACCTACAAGGCAGGAGTGCGGCTCCTGCCTTGTAGGTCCTCAAACGCGTAGCCTAGGGCTTTTTGCCGTCGAACTCATCGCACGAGACTTTGGAGTGCCAGTTCACGAACGTGCCTTTGGGATTTGGCTTCCATGCCCACACGTGCAGGGTATAGAACGCCGGGAGCCCGAAACGATTAGGACTTGTGAACAAGTGGAAAAACTGCCCCATGAGTTCGGGCGGCCCCGCCTTCTTCGCATCCCACGGCTCAGCTAGGAGGAGATAGTCGGCACCGATCAGCTTTCGGCCTCCATTGGGTGTTGCCTCGTAAATGATGATCTGCGGACGAGTCGCGTCAAGGACGCCGGCGGCTACCAGGTCGAAGTTTACGTAATGAAGGCCCATAGCCCCATAGTCTTCGCCGCTTACGCAACCGAATGTCAGTTTGTAACCGGCCGCCTCTGCCACTTTCACGTCCTTGAATCGCTCGGACGAGTCCCGAATCACTTTGACCAGTGCATTCTCCTGGCTTAGCTGTTCAGCCGATTTCTCCTGCTGCTGCGCCTGCGAATGGTCGTGACCATTTTGCGCGTTGGCACGCGGAGAACAAACGCTCGCTAGAGCGAGAGTAATCACCAGGACAGGTATTCGCATCCCGTTGTGCTTCAAGTTTTTGTTGTTAGTAGAAATTTGCAATTGATTCATTGGATTCATCTCCTTCTTTTCCGTAGGTACCGGTGTTCCGTTCGCGAGTGCTTAGCGGGTGTTCCGTATGCTTCCGTCGAGGCCGGAAATTTCGATGCTTCTACTATGGAAAGCGCGATCCGCCAGAGAACTTCGCAAACTAGAATTTGAAATCAGCGGTGAGAGGGAGATTCCAACAAAGCTCAAAGATTTTCTAGTAACCCACTAAGGAAGACGGACCGTCCGCAGCCTCCATCGCTTGCCTCGCCAGTTGGCGAAAGGTCTCTCGCAGTGCAACTGGGCTGTGCACCACGATGCGCCGTCCCGTGCTAAGCAGCATCGCGGCAAACAACTCCAGACGGTCCCGCCCGCAACGCAACCGGGTGCCACCCTCATGCGGTTCCGTAGCGATTCTCCATGGCGCAAAGGTGCGGTCGGCCTCCGCCGTTGGCATATCGATCCAGACATCGATCTGGTAGTCGGACTCAACAAAGGGCATGTGCTCCGCCATGTACCGGCGTGCATCGAAACCGGTCGGTCGCTGGAAAGTGGCACTCCCAATCTCGAGTTGCGTCGCGCGGTCGAGGCGAAAGGTTCGCAGAGCCTGCCTGGTCAGGCAGCGCCCAATCAGGTACCAGCGGCCGTCGGTATGCATCACGGCGTAAGGTTCGATGTCCCGATGGGAGATCGTCTTGCTGTGGGACTGATAGGCAAAGCGGATGCGTCGACCGGTGCGGATAGCGGAGGCAGCGCCGATCAGGCATTCCACTGACGTCGGGACCACCCACGGGCCAGGCTCGACGGCAACCACTTCCTCCACGGTCCGGATGCTCTCTCGCAGGGCTTCGGGAAGGACGCGTCCCAACTTGGCCAGCGCTCCCTCAGTGGCGGGCGCAAATGCTGCGAGCCCAACCTGACGAAGCGCCCGCAAGCCAAGGGACAGCGCGAACGCCTCCTCATTGGTCAGCAGCAGTGGCGGCAGTCGAAAGCCCGGTCGCAAGCGATAAGCGCCTCCTACGCCCGGAGTGGAGTCTATCGGAATACTGAGATCTTTCAGTCGAACGATGTAGCGCTGCACGGTGCGCAGGTCTACTTCCAGCCGCTCGGCAAGTTCCGCTCCGGTCACACGGTCGCGCCCCTGCAGAATCTCGAGGACAGTAAACACGCGCATGATCGGGTCGTACATTCCATTTCCATTCTTTCTCAGATCTACGACAGATACTGTCGGGAATCCTTCGTACTCTGAGAGTAAGCCCGAACAGGGCCCCGGAGGATGAAATTGGCAACCGAAACGACATCAGTACATTTGCTGACGGCAGAGGCTCTGCTGCAGAACTGGCAGGCACACAGACGCCTCACGCGCAAGACTATCGAGGCATTTCCCGAAGACAAGCTGTTTCAGTTTTCAGTAGGGGGCATGCGGACCTTTGGGGCGATGGCCTGCGAAATAATCGGTATGGGAGTGCCCATAGTGGAAGGCGTGTCGACCGGAAAATGGGTCCACTTCGAAGACGCGAAGCCTGAGACAAAAAGTGAGCTGCTCCGCCTGTGGGACGCGCAAACCGAGCAGTTGAACGAGAAGGTTCCCCAGATTCCGCCGGGCCGTTTCACCGAGGTGGATAAGGCTTTCGGCCAGTGGGAGATGACAGGGCTTGCGGGGATTCAGTACGCCATCGACAACGAGATTCATCATCGCGGAGAGGGATACGTGTACCTCCGTGCGCTTGGCATCGAACCGCCAGCGTTTTGGGATCGCGCATAACTACTTCTGGTCGGGGCGTGTCGTGCTTTGGGCGGTCGGCAACATGTTGCGGATCGCTTCGATCCGCCAGCCACCGGAGCTTCGCTTCATCAGAAAGGTAGACCACATCTTTCGGTCGCCGATCTCATAACGGGCATCCGCGATCGCTACGTCAGCGCCGAGAAACCGAATTGTTTCGACTGCAAGGGTTCGCTTGCCGGTCTCCCGCGCGGAACTGGCAAGCATGCCTCGCACCAGTGCGTCTCGCCCCCTGCGCCACTCACCTGTGGAAACAAGCTGATCCGCATCATCCGCGAACAGCGCGCCAACTGCCTTAGGATCGTTCAAGTCGCGAGCATCCGCATACCGCTTCACCATCTCGCGAACCGCTGCTTCGTCAGATGTCGGGCCAGCCTGAGCCGCAAACAACGGCGCACACAACAAACACAATGCAATCCTCATCAGAAGATCAGTCTACGCCTCTTTAGGAACCAGCAAAGTTTTCATCGCGTCCGCCGCAATCTCGAACGACCGTATCCGCGTCGTGTTGTCGTATAGATCGGAAGTAAACAACAACTCGTCAACATCGGTCTCGCGCAAGAATTCTGCCAGCTTACGCGCAACCGTTTCGCGCCCGCCTATAATCGCAGCGCTTAACCTGGACTCCACCGCGAATCGCTCTGCCTGGCTCCAGAGCCGGTCCATGTTGTCGACAGGAGGCGGCACGAAGATCGGCTCCCCGCGAATCAGCTTGAGATGCCGATGCTTGACCGATGTCGCGAGTCGCTCCGCTTCCTCGTCAGTTTCGGCGGCAACAAGCGGTACTCCTGCCATCACGTACGGCCTGTCAAGATACTGCGAGGGCGTGAATCCATCACGGTAGGCTCTAATGGCCTCCATCAGCAGAGCCGGCGCGAAGTGGCTCGCGAAAGCAAATGGCAACCCAAGCGCTGCCGCGAGTTGCCCACTATACGTGCTGGAGCCTAACAGCCACACCGGCACATTCGTACCCGCGCCGGGATAAGCCATCAACTTCTGACCGGGTACTGCCGGGGCGAGATATGCGAGCAACTCACCGACCTGCTTAGGAAACTCTTCTTCCGTGGTGTTATATCTCAACGCATGCGCAGTCAACCGGTCGGAGCCCGGAGCGCGCCCAACACCAAGATCAATGCGCCCAGGGTAAAGCGTTTCCAGCGTCCCAAACTGCTCCGCAACGATCAGCGCCGAGTGATTAGGCAACATAACGCCGCCCGAACCAACACGAATGGTAGAAGTCCCACCGGCAACATGGCCGATCAGAACGGAGGTAGCAGCACTGCCGATGCCAGGCATATTGTGATGCTCCGCCAGCCAGAAACGCCGGAATCCCATTCGCTCCACCTGACGAGCGAGTTCAAGCGTATTCCGGAACGCGCCCGCGAGTGTGCCACCCAGAGCAACGGGAGCAAGATCCAAGACCGAAAACGCTTTCGCCGAAAAGGATTCCATAACCTGCTAGATGTCGCAGGCAGTACCAAGGGAGCACACCCATTCGGACCACGACGCGGATGCCACCAAATCAAGTTTTCGAGGCCGGGTGGAAACACAGCGTCGCGTGCCCTCGCGCTTTCACTTCGCCGGGTAAGTCAGAACGAGAAACCGAACAACAATTCGACTTGGTCGCGTTTCGGGAAGTTCTGTGATGCGTAAAGAGCACGGTTATCCTCAGCCCATCGTGTGTAGCGAAGTGTGGGTGTTATTCGCAGCCATCGCCAACGTGCCTCGACACCAGAGCCCGCTGTGTATCCTATGTTTGCCGGGTTGGTGTAGTTCAAGTTGCCGGCGGTTCGAAAGGACAGTCCGCCCACGACGAATGGCCGCGTCGGTGCATGATTGAAGGTGTATTTAGCCAGGACGGGGAATTGCCAGGTGACCACAACCTCGGGTGCGTTCTCGAAATGCAGCCTGCGATATACCCCATTCACCTCAATGGACAGTCTCTGCGTAATCTCAACCTCAGCCATCAGCCCAGCGACAGACCGAAAATCCGCAAAACGCGTTGCCTCACCCGTGTAAGTCGGCAAGTCGGATGATGTCGGCGGAAAGTCGTTCGTGAGCGGTACCCCGGCGACAAAGCCAAGCCAAACCTTGCGCCCGAATGCTCGCCGCGTCCCGGCATCTGTCCGATACCCGATTCCGCCGAGTACTTCTACCTGATTGCCAATCGTAGGGCGAAACGGCAGACCGTCAGTCCCCCACCGCGTGTATCGGACCGTAGGAGCGAAATAGAAGGGGCCCGCGTCGAGCTCAAGGCCCGCTCCTGCAGTAATTCCGTAGGATGAAGGTCGCGAGCCAATTGGATTGCTGTGCGTGCGGAAGGTAGGCCCGACAGCAGCGAATGGCTTGAAGCGCCCGAGGGGAATCCTGTACTTCACCAGCAGAGGGAACTGCCACGTGGACACGTCGCCGCCGCAAAACACATTCACTCCGCAGACCCTGCTGGGAAAGTCGGACCGTACCCGGTACTTCAAGGTCCTGTGTAAGGCATTGACCTCCACCGACCAGTTGCGGGAGAACCCGATCTCTAACATAGGCCCAATTAGCAATGTTCGAGGACCTGACTCCGATGTATCCGTATATGAGTTGCCTTCGAATAAGAACGTGTTTCGTAATGTCTGGAAATCTTTCGTCACGCTCGTGCCCCCAACCATGCCAAATGACAATCTCTGTCCAAAGCCGAGGGGACATTTTATAAACAATGCGAAGGCGAAGATGCTAATAATTGCCGTGAGCTTAAGATTCACCGCTGCGGGACTGCAATGCAGGGGCCACTTCGAAAGACCGCACCTCACTTTGACAGTGGCGAAACCGCAATGTGTGATTGCTTCACATGTGTGTAGCAGATGTCACGGAGAAGCTCTGGAGACAGCCTTACCAACCAACTGCATTGTGAACAGCATGCAGAATCCTGTTCCCGTTTGCCTCAACAGTCTCTCATCGCTTCGTTCCTTCTGGCTAGCACTTGCCGATTCCTGGCACATTGTGATGTTTGGGCAGTTAGAAGCTCTAGTTTTCCCGGGGGACTGACCTACTGTTGTGACCTTGGCCAAACACACTGTCTATCGTCCATAGAACTACCCGTCCGCAGCCCAGCTAAGGCTAATTCACGATTCCCGGCGACACTACAATCCGGGCCAACAGGGCACTCGCTCACGAGAAGCGAGCCTCGAGCGGTCGCGATTCTCTTGCACGAAGAGTACGAATTGAGGTTTGCCCGATAATGTAAACTGAAATGGAATTAGAGGTGACCGTGAAGGCTACTCTGATACCCTTTGCCACTATTTCGTTGGTCAGTTTCGCGTCCTGTCAAAGGACACATCCCGACCTGTCCGCTACCGCTGGGCAGCCAGTGTCCGTCGAACAGAGAGAATCTTCACGACTTGATCGGATTACAACACTCGAAACCGTTTTCCCGAACGCTTCGGATCGTGCCCTCTACGAACTGATAACTCCGGCAACAGACGGTCACCAGCGTAGTTATTCGTTCGCTCTGAAGCAGCAGGTCGGAATGGAAGTTCCGCGCCATTTCCAGCTGCTTACGATTACCTGGCTACATCCTGCGCATGCAAAGTCTGCTCCCGCTACGTCCAGTACCGGCGGGCCGAATGGCGGCTTCGTCGAAAAGATAGTTCATACGCCGGACGGCGCGTACGAGATACGTATCACGCTAGGCGAGCTTCTGCCTGAGACTGTCAGGACAGCGACGGTTGACTTTGACCAAATAGGAAAAAGACTCCTGGATGCGTACCCGCTCGCGAAAAGCAACAAGACCTGAACGGGGTATACATTGGCAGAAGACTACCTGAAGCAGTATCGGCCGGAGCAAGTCGCTGCATGGTATCGCCGTCTAGCTGATGCTTGGACGACGAACATCCCAGAGCTGCAACCGGCGCTCGCAGGCGCTTTCCTGCGCGCTTGGGTAGATAATCGCAATCCCAAGGCAAGGATCGAATTTGACTCACCCGCACATCTCAGATCAAACAGTACTGTGCTCAACGTTCAACGTTTTCATCGCGATGTGTTCTTGACGAACAAGAAGGCACGCGTCACTGGTGGAGCCGAAAAGTGGGCAGGCATCTTGCCGCGAGTGCAAGGTGCACCAGACACGGCGAAGTGGGACATGAAAGGGCCCCTGGCACTCGAATATGAAAGTCTGTGCGATGTCGCACCTGACATCTGGGCCATCGCGAAGATCCAGCGGTCCGGCTCTGCCGGCGAGCGGGATATCTTTGGATCGCTGCGCGGTTTTCAGCTCAAGAGCAAGGTCACTGTCGCGGCGAATCCGCCACGAACTAATCGCCTTGATATAAGGTTCGTCTCTTGGCAAGCGTCCGGAACGGATCGTTATGACTGGAACTACTCTGAACGGCTGACAGTCGCAAATCCAGACTACGAAAGCAAGGCGCCGGTGGCAATCCGGCCGCAGGATAAAACTCTTACGGTCTATCACAGCAACGCAAAACGGCTTGAAGAGGCCGGGCAAGCCGCACCCTACGATGTTGTCCTGCGTTCTTGGTCTGTGACAAATGCTGCCATTATTGCGATCGCTGAGATCGATTTATCAAGACGTCTCTGAGCGACGTTGCAAATACCCAACCTGACATACGTCCAGCGTGATAAGGCTGTAGTATACGCCTGTCAGAAAGCCGCTCACGGAATTAGACTAATGTCCTATCGATACCATCCAGATTCCACTGACCGAACACCCTCGATGGTATTCGTCGCCTAAAATGCGAACGAGTAGTCCCCAGGCTCATAGGCTAGACACCGGCCTCATTAAACACCACTCCGCATTTCAACTGAATCTCCTTAGCAAGCTCAAAGGGATCCGCCTCCTGAAATCTGGGTAGAAACAGTTCCACGGAGATCGGTCCACTGTAGCCCCTATCCCCGAGTTTGCGCAGAATTTTCGCAAGCGGCGCGACCCCATCGCCGGGAATCACACGCGAGTGCAAATCGAGTAATTCCCGGGGCAGGTCCTGAGTGTCATTGAGATGAGCATGTAGGATCTCGCCGGGCTTGATCAAGTCCATGTCCTCGAACTTGCTCGGGCCCGACCAGAAGTGATAGCAGTCGAAGAGTATCCCAAAGTTGGGATGCGCAGCCTCGCGGTGAAGTCGCAGGGCGGTCGGTAGCGAAGCCAGGAATGTGGAATTGCGCACGAACTCCGCAGCAATCTTCACTTGGTACTGCCGGGCGACCTCGGCGCACTGGCGAATGTTGTCCACGCACCGGACATAGTCGTCCGGAGTGAATTTACCCGCGGTCGCGCACGGGGAGTAGACCAGTGGGGCGCCAAGTTCGGCAAACTGTTCGCAGCGTTTCTCGAACAAAGCAAGGTTTTTCGCGAAGTTCGGATTGGGCTCCCAAAGACCGGTGACGCCGATCGCTCCGGAAACGATCTTGAGATCATTATCAGTCAAGATCCGTTTTGCGCTGGCCAGCGTATCAGCTTTCAAGTAATCATCGAGCAACCCGGCGGAGGGCTCGACGTTGCGGATGCCCGCCCTGGCCCAGCCTTCCAGAGACTTCCGATACCCGGCACGGGCGGAAGTGAATTGGTGCATGCTTAGCGTCATTTTGCGAGTGTCGGCTCGGGCATCACGATCCGCAGCCAGGACAAGTGGCGCCTGTAAAACGGTTCGGCGTGGAAGCATCACGAATACCATACTCCCTTTACAGAGCTTGCGCTATGCCGCGTCGACCGGATTGGGCGACTCGGAAGCCTGCAGAGATAGGCACATGTCGCAGTTCCGTCAGACAGGCCCCCACACAAACGATGTGTCAGCGGATCGTCACAATGCTCAACTGTTCGCAGATCTCCGGGCAAGTCGATTGTCGATCTCGCCATGCCGCGGTACCGGAGCCTTGGAGCCGTTCGCCAGATTTGAATAGCCAGATTTGAATCGATAGTGTGACGCCCGCCTTCCCGCGCAACAATACATCCGTGTCGCCGCAAGTGGTCCAGCAGTTCGTGCCGTTTCACGTACCAGCGTTGCCTGCATGAACCGACAGCGGGACGAGTTCAATAAGGTCGGCGTCGGGGTTCTGTGCCATTTCTAGCGGCACGGGTAGAGGCTTGCCTTCTTCGAGAAGCAACTGTGCCATATCCTCGATAGCACTTGCGATCATTAAACGTGCATCCGGAAGATCAAACCCCTGCGTCACAGCGCCGGGAAAGTCGAGCGCTTCAGCCACGACCATCTCACCTGGCGTATGCGGCAGATGAAACGCAACGTGGTACCGAAGCATACGTTCAGGATAATACGTGACTTCCTTGCGGCCATGACCGAGGTCGGTACCGAGAACCGCTGTAGCCAGTTTCCCCGGGAAGGGCGCTAACTCAGCCGCCGCAAAGCCGAAAAACACCCAAATTCCAGCTCCGCCCAAAACCCGTTGACGGGCTGGTTTTCGTCATTTTCATTGGCAAATCGACGAAACCCCACCCAAAAAGCTTGACACCCCGTGCTCTAATGGCACGGTGGGGCGCCCACGGAATAGATCCGTGCCGGCGCCCTTTTTCTTTTTGGAGGTCCTCACACAATGGCAACGCAAAAACAAACCGACGCAAATCGTCAGAACGCACTCAGAAGCACCGGCCCACGCACTGAACACGGCAAATCCCGCAGCAGGGCCAATGCATTCATCCACGGCCTGGCTTGCATGACCATCTACAAACCCATCCGCCACGAAGATGCGGCCCAATATCATGAGATGCGAGCCGAGCTAGTCAACGCATGGCAACCCTGGGACGCCAAAGAGTTCCAGCTAGTAGAACTCGCAGCATCGGCCTACAAACGCATCCAGCGCTCCGAAGCCTACGAATCCGCGCTATTCACCGGCTCCATGGAAGGCAGACAGCAGAAACGCAAGAAGCCCATCAAGGTCACAAAAAACGACGACCTCGGCTGCGGAATCATGATAGGCGACGAACAGATCCAGCTCAGCTGGGACAACCTCGACCGCTACCGACGCAACGCCTGGACAGACTACAACCGCGCCATCACCCAGCTGTCGAAAATGCAGAAGGAACGCAAGAGCGAACCCGCCGAAG
>JACMLA010000871.1 GCA_014379815.1 Bryobacteraceae bacterium
CTGCGTGATCAGCGTCCGGAGATCTGTTATCAGGTGGGCATGCGAGCTTTGCGTGGATCCTGTGGCGAGACTGATGGGGGAACGGCCCAGTTCAGCAGCCTCGCTGCGGATCGTCGCCGGTAAGACGTGCTCTCTCTGTCTGCGAGCCAGACCGTCGGGTGTAATCTGCAGGTCTTCTCCTGCTTGCTGTTGTACGGTCGCCAGCGCTCCGAATGATTGCATGAGCCTGGCATGAGTCGCTGCGGCGCTACTGTCGACACTTCCTCTTTCGCGTTCGGACCTGTGCTGGAGTACCAGCTGCAAGGTGTCCTGCAACTTCCATTGATAGTGGTTCCCCTGCAATTCGCTTTCAGCAAACCTGAGATCTTTGTTCAAACCCGAAAGCACGAAGTACACCGCCAGAGCAGCCATAGGAGCGGCGAAAAACAGCACCAGAATGAGAATCTTTCGAGGTAGAGTCATTCCGCGGTCCGACGTCGGGGCAATGCAAGCCAGGCGATCATGCTTACTTATCGGAACGAAAATAACAAGTCGTTAGAGAATCTTACAAAGTTATTGCAAATCCGGATTGCAGGCTAGCTGCGGTTCGACGGGACCTTCATCTCCGCCCGAGTCCGCTGGACGATTTCGCGATATTGTCGTGCTCTGTCTTCGAACACCTCGTATCTGCCTTCCTGAATGGTTTGGGCGTCAACAAGCTCGCTGCCAACAGCTACGGCACAGGCCCCCGCGCGGAGGAAATCCGCGGTAGTGTCCAGATTGACTCCGCCGGTGGGAATCAGCTCTATCTGCGGAAATGGCCCTTTCAAAGCCTTGATGTATTTCGCACCTCCCACCGCACTTGCGGGGAACACTTTGACCGCATCTGCGCCGGCCTGCCATGCGGCAAGGACTTCGGTGGGTGTCAGTGCGCCTGGCATGATGGGTCTGGAGTAGCGTTGTGCCATTTCGATGGTGGCGAGGTTCAGGGCGGGCGTAACAAAAAACTGCGCTCCGGCGAGCATACAGATGCGGGCAGTTTCCGGGTCCAGCACGGTGCCGGCACCTAATATGATGGAGTCCCCAAACTGATCAGCCAGCCGTTCCAGAGCTTTTACGGCTCCTGGCACGGTCATTGTCACCTCTGCCGCGCGAACGCCGCCCTTATGGATCGCTTCGATCGCCCGGATGGCAGATTCGGCCGAGCTTGTGCGAACGACAGGCACAATGCCTGCTTCAAGAATCGCCGCAAATATCTGATCTTTAGTCATTCTTCTGATCGTATCGTCAGTGGTCCATTTCCTTCCGCAACGACTGGCTCCACCGGGTTCGAGAGAGTACATCCCTGCTCGTGAGGGTGGTAGACCAGAGAAAATCCCTTAGTCTTTTCGTCGTTTGCCCGCTCCCCTACCCCACCCCGGCGGTTATTGCGTCCCAGAGGTGGATATGGTGAACTGTATCCATAAGTGTCGGTGTACCCAATGAGAAATCGCGTCATTTCAGCGTTGTTACTGATCCTGTGTCTCACCGTTGCCTGCAACCGGGATCCAAACGTAGCCAAGAAACGCTACCTCGAAAGCGGGAATAAGTACTTTGATAAAGCGAAGTACAAAGAAGCGCTGATCATGTACAAGAAGGCTCTCCGGGCCGACTTGAAGTACGGTGAAGCATACTATCGCTCCGCGCTGGCCGAGATGAAGTTGCAGCGGTTCGCCGAGGCTGCGGGCGACCTGCAGCGCGCCGTCGAACTGATGCCGGATAATCTCGACGCGCAGGAACGTCTCAGTAATCTCTATCTGAACTTTTATCTTACCGACCGCAAACGTCCAAAGCGCCTGCTGGAAGAGCTGAAGACGATGTCGGATCGCTACACAAAGCGCTTCCCCGATACTTTCCCGGATACGAGACTCAAGGGTTACCTGGCTCTCTTTGAGGGAAAAGGCGACGAGGCGGTCAAGTTCTTCGAAAGAGCGAACAGCCTGAAGCCCTTCCAGACCGATCTGGTCATGATCTACATGCAGACGCTGACCGGCCTGGGCAGAGCTCCGGAAGCCGAAAAGCTGGGCTACCAGATGCTGGAAAAGGATCCGAAAGCGCTGCCGGTTTACGACGTTCTCTACCTGCAGTACGGTCGCGAACGCAAGATTGCCGAAGCAGAAACGATCCTCAAGAAGAAGCTCGAGAATAACCCCAAGACCGCCGAAGTGCGCCTCCAGCTGGCAGCACATTACTACACCATCCAGAACCGTAACGCGATGCTGGAAACCTTGAAGGGCCTCGAATCTGACCCCACGACTTTTCCAAATGCACCCATGATGGTCGGTGATTTCTTCAACCGAATTCGAGAGTACGATCTGGCTGCCGCGCGTTACGAAGATGGTGCCAAGCGGTTCCCGAAGGATAAACACGGCTACCAGAAACGACTGGTTGAAGTGTTGATCAAGAAGAACAAGAAGGACGAAGCCGTTCAACTGGTCAACGAAATCCTGAAGGAAGATCCCAAGGATTCTGAAGCGATCGCCATACGGGCTTCCCTGTCGCTGATGACGGGAACGCGGGAAGAGCTCCAGAACGCGATTAATGATTTACAGACGGTGATTAGCCGGATGCCCGAGAATCCGGTGCTGCGTTTCAATCTTGGCCGTGCTCACCTGGCCAGACAAAACGTAGATGCGGCTCGGGTTCAGTTTGAAGAAGCCATCAAGCTCCGTCCTGATTACTTGCTCCCCCGTGTGACTCTTGCGCAGATGATGCTGCAAAACCGCGAGTTCGGCAAGGTTGTGCAGATGGCTCAGGAGATCCTGTTCTACGACGACAAAAACGTCGCGGCCCGATTGCTTCGAAGCCGGGCCCTGATTGGGATGGGTGAGATGAAGCAGGCCCGGGAAGAACTGGCGCTTACGTCTTCCCAGTTTCCTGACCTGCCAGAAGCGCGGCTCCAGGTTGCAGCTCTCGACCTGCAGGACAAAAACTTTAAAAATGCGGAAGAATCGTTCCGCAAGATCTACGGGCAGTTTAAGGATCCACGTGCCTTTATGGGCATGGTCGACACTTATGTAGCCCAGGGACAGACGGCAGTCGCCCTCAAGTTGCTCCGTGAGGAGCTGGCAAAGAGTCCGGATCGTCTCGAGTATCGTGTCGCCATTGCGAACATTTCCGCCACCACTGCCGATTACCCCACTGCGATCAGCGAGTACAAAGCGGTGCTGGACAAGCTGCCCCGCAACTCCCAGGCGTGGCTGCAACTCAGCGAAGTGTATCGGCGTTCCGGTCAATGGGATAACGCGTTGAACTCTGTGAAGAAAGCGCAGGAACTGGCGCCCACAAATGCCGCAGCGCACCTACAGATGGCCATGCTCTACGACACAAGCGGAAAGCGTCCCGAGGCGCGACCCGCATACGAGCAGGTTCTGCGTATCCAGCCCGACAATGCGATTGCACTGAACAATCTGGCGTACCTTCTGGCAGAGAGCGGCAACGACCTCGATCAGGCTCTCACAATGGCTCAGAAGGCAAAACAGCAGAGACCTCAGGACGATGACGTCGCCGATACACTTGGCTGGATCTACATCAAGAAGAACCTTCCCGACAGTGCAGTAGCAGTCTTCCGTGACCTCGTCCAGAAAAATCCGGGACGCGCTACATTTCGTTATCATCTTGCGATGGCTCTCTATCAGAAAGGTGACATGATCAGCGCGAAGCGCGAATGTGAAACAGCGCTGAAGAGTGCCAACGACTCCGGAGAGGCTACCCGGATCCGGGAGCTGATGTCGAAACTCGGCTGAGAATTGCCGCAAGGCAACCGCTGGAAAGGAAACAGGGCAGACAATCCGGTCAACGGACTCTGCCCTACCTAAATGGAAACCGCAGAAGCACACGAGCCAAAAGTTCTAACCGAGTCCACGTCGTCGGTTCCTTACGTACTGCCGTTCGTATTGTTTCTGGGACTCCTCGCCCTTGCCCCCCAGTTTTCTGCAGTTCTCGGGCAGTGGGAATATCCTTCCAGGGCTGCGATTCTCGCACTTACCCTCGTAGTCGTTTCACGACACGTGATCGACTTCCGAATGCAAACCCCCCTGATTGCCATCCTTGTCGGCATAGGGGTTTTCTTTTTGTGGATTGGGCCCGACTTTCTGATCCCTGGTTATCGGAATCACTGGTTGTTTCAAAACTCTCTGACGGGCCAGATCAAGCCCGGCATTGCACCTGATTTTCAAAACAACTGGCTGGTGCTGGCCGCAAGATCTTTGCGGGCAATCGTTCTTGTGCCGATCATCGAGGAACTATTCTGGCGAGCGTGGCTGATGCGCTGGCTGATCGACCCGAAGTTTTATCGGGTTTCGCTGGGCACTTTCACATGGTCTTCCATGCTGATCACGGCCTTCCTGTTCGGTTCCGAGCACGGACCGTATTGGGATGTAGGTCTGCTGACGGGTCTTATCTACAACTTCCTCATGGTGCGAAGCAAGCGCCTTGGAGATTGCATTCTTGCCCACTCCGTAACAAATGCCTGCCTCTCTGCCTATGTTGTTCTTTACAACCGCTGGGAATACTGGCCTTAGATCACTCCTCGCGCTTCTTCCTGATAAAGTAGTGCCCATTAAAGGAGGGCCTGCGCTTTGTCGACCCGCAACTTGCTCACCCGTAGAACATTCGCCATCACTGCTGCTTCGGCAGCCGGGGCCATTCGTGTATCCGGTGCCAATGACCGTATTCGTATCGGTCTGATTGGATGCGGCGGACGCGGACGTTACGTGGCAGAGTGCATCCGTGATGCCGGTGGCGTGGACTATACTGCAACGTGCGATGTCTATCAGAAATCGGCGGATGCGGCAAAGGAGTGGGCTGGAGGGGATGCCCAGTCGGCTACAGATTTTCGGCGCGTCCTGGAACGGAAGGACATTGACGCGGTCCACATCGCGACTCCGGATCACTGGCACTCCGCGCTGACGATACTTGGGTGTCAGGCTGGCAAGGACATCTATGTGGAAAAGCCCGTCTGCCACAACGTAGCGGAAGGCCGGGCTATGGTGACAGCCGCACGCCAGTACAAACGAATTGTCTTCACCGGCACGCAACAGCGCTCCGCACCTCATTTCGCGGAAGTCGCGAAGATCATTCAGGGCGGACAGATCGGACCAGTCCACCTCGTGCGGGTATGGAATTTCAATAACATGCTGCCCGACGGGATCGGGGTAGCTCCTGACTCAAATCCTCCTCCGGGACTGGACTGGGACATGTACTGCGGACCGGCCCCGAAAAGACCGTTCAACGTGAAGCGATTCCAGTCAACCTTCCGGTGGTTCCGGGACTACGCCGGGGGCACCATCACGGACTACGGAACGCACCGGTTTGATACCGTGCATCAGATCATGGGCGTTGACCAGCCGAAGACGATCTCGGCTTCGGGGGGCCGGTACGCCCTGAAAGACGCCGGGGAGATGCCCGATGTCCTGCAAGTCACTTACGAGTATCCGGGATTTGTCCTCAGCTATGAAGCCTGCAATATAAGTGCACACGGACTCGGTGGACGCACACCAGGTATGCGATATTACAACGCCAAGGGTAGCGAGGATCGCCCGAATGGAATGGCATTCTACGGCACCTACGGAGCGTTGTTTACGGACCGCATTGGATACGAAATCTATCCGGATGGCGACAAAATCCAGAGAGTACACGTCCAGGCTCGGGACGCCACGCCTATACATGGAAAGCGGTTTGTGGAAGCTCTGAGAGCCCGCAGTCCTTTGAACGCAGACATTGAGAATGGGCACAGGGCAACCGCCATTGGGCTACTGGGCAACATCGCCTACCTGACCGGCGAGAAACTGATATGGAATGCCGTTACGGAGAAGACGACGTCCGCTGCTGCAAACAAACTGCTTCGCCGTGAACCCAGAAAGCCGTATAGCTTCGCAAGCTAACCTGCTTCGACGTAATTACGGCCCTTCCAGGTGGAGGGCCTCCTGAGAAGATGTCTCACCAGCGCATAGTACTGCAACACAAGAAGCACAGTAATGCCAACCGGGTGCAGCAGAGCGGAATCGAGAGGCTGGCGAAACCGGATGGCCGCGATCAGGCGGGGTAGCAGCGTCAGGCCAGCAAGAACCGCCCAGGTGCCCCAGAGTTCCAGATAAAACGGCATCAACAAGAACGGCAGAACCTGACCGCCCACCAGCAGAACCGTGAAGACGGGCAAGCGTCCTGGGGCCGCTAGTCCTTCCACTGCATTTTTCGCAAGTCCAAACCATACATCCCGGGCATTTGTGTACATTCGCACGCTGGCAATATCGGTAGCGTCGAACAGATCGGTACTGAAGCCCGCTTCACGAAAAGCACGCGGGAGGCGTAAACCATCATGCATCGATAGCCGGAAAGCGGAATGGCCGCCGCACTGGAAATACTCCTCGCGACGAGCCAGCATGAGCTGCCCACAACCGGCGGCGAACGCGGGATGCCGGGTCTTCTTTAGTCCGGGGATCGGCAGGAATCCCAGCAGGACAAAGTGGATCAGGGGGATCAGCAGTCGTTCCAGAAACGTGATCGTGATCTGGCGGGGGAAGCCACTGAGCAGCGCCGTTCCCGTTTGTTCCATCGAGTTGAGCATACGGACCAAAGCGTCTGGTGCAAGACGAACATCCGCGTCGAGGAAACAAATGCGATCATGCCGGGCGTGTTGTGCCAGCAGGTAACATGCGTGCTGTTTGCCGTTCCAGCCTGCGGGCAGAACCGGAGATTGATGGAGCCGGACACGCCCGTCCTGCTTCGCCAGTTGCTTGACGACTTCCGCTGTGTTGTCAGTGGAGTTGTCGTCAAGAACGACTACCTCAAGGACGACGTCGGTGTTCCCAAGGACGGACATCAGCGCTTCGCCGATCGCGTTCTCTTCGATGCGTGCAGGAATAAGAACAGAAACCGGCGGTAAGGACTTTCTTTTGTCCGGTGCCCCGAGGCGCCGAAAGAAGAACAGATTGAGGCAGAACATTGACGCAGGCACGGAGGCCAGCAAGAGTGAGATCCCAATCAGTGAAATCACTATCGTTCCGGTCCATGAGCACTGTGGAAGCGCTGGCCGCGTATGGCTGCCACCACAGTCCGCCACAGATCGTAAATACCAATCCCAACGCGTCCGGAAGTCACGATCTGAAAAGCGTTCCGATCCCTCGCCATGGCGTCCTGCGCAAGCCGGTCTTGGGTCGCCTCAAGCCGAGCAGCCAGCAGTGCAGTCCACTCGTCCGGCGTTCGCGAAGCACCGTCCTCGACTGCAATGGGTTCCCCAAAGCGGACCAGAGCTTCCGGAAAACGCTCCTCCCAGAAAGGATATTCAATCGCCATTGGCAGTACGTTCACATTGCGGAC
>JACMLA010000872.1 GCA_014379815.1 Bryobacteraceae bacterium
CATACCGCAACAGGACCTTGTTGTATCCGCCCGGAAACGTCGGAGTCCGTGTTACATCGTCGTAAGGAGACGGCTGAATGGCGGTGATACGAACTCCGTGCAAATCGGTCTTGAGGCGTTTGATAATGTTCTTGAAGCCGTTGGAATAGATCGAAAAGATCTGCTCATCGAAGGCACGATACCGACCGTCGTTCATGCCCAGCATGACCGTAACGACATTCGGTTTGTATGCCATCACGTCCCGGTTCAGCCGGGTTACCACGCTTCCGCCGCCCCCTCCTGTAACCCGGTCGCCGCCCCAGCCAGAGTGGATGAAGGTAAAACGAAGATCAGGAAATCGCGTGATTGCGTATGTTTCTACAAAGGTGGTGTACAGGCGCTGATCCGTAATGCTGTCACCGAAGAAGACCACGCGGTCCTGATCCTTAAGGTGGAACGGATCCTGGGCCAGTACGGGCGCAACTAAACTGCACCACGTAACAGCGGCAAAGTACAGGGCATTGGTTCTCAAAGAGGTCGGCTCCCGAGCACCCATGCTACCTCAGAACTTGCCTATAACCGCTGCACCCGGATTGTCCCATTAGACGTCGCAAGATCGATCACCGGACCACCGGAGCCGATGGTGCCGTCGAGCGCGTTCTTGGATATGGAGCCGCGCACGTTCACATCGAAGTCGGTACTAATCGACGAGTTGGACGTTCGTGCCTTCAACTGCGCGTTCAGCGTGGCGGGCAGCTTCAGCGTGATCGACGAGTTACTCGTCGCTGCGCGAATCTCATTGTTGTTCAAACTGTCAAACGCTACGGTGATGCTCCCGTTCGAAGTCTCCAGCTTGAGTGGCTTACCCGGTTCCGGATCGGTGACACGCGCATTGATGCTGGAGTTGGAAGTGTGTGCTTCAAAGTAACCCCGAACCTGGTCCGCTTTGATGGTTCCGTTAGAAGTCGTGACCACCGCAGAACCGTCGTGCGACACAAGTTCCACGCTGGCGTTGGAGGTCTCAACCTCGATATTCCCGCGTGTCCGGTTTACACGAACCGAACCGTTTGAAGTTTTCAGTCGTGCCGCCGATTCGATATCGTCGATCTGAATGCGTCCGTTCGAACTCTGGATTCTCTCAATCTGCGCCTTACGCGGTACTCGCAGGACGTATCTCGCACCCATGCCGCCCCGATGGCCGGAAGGGGGAATCGTGCGGATCCTCACCGAATCCGGAGTGTTGACGATGTCGATCCGCAAGGCTTTCAGCGCGCTTTCTGACGAGGCGTGTTTGCTGCCGGTAATCTCCACGCGGTCCTGGTCCCAGCCCATCACTTCTACCGACCCATTCAAGCTTTCGACCGAGATCGAGCCTTGCGGTCGCAAGGGATAGGTAAAGGAGAAGTCTTCCTTGTAACGGCTGCCGTCACCCCAGTCCGCCCATTCCTCGCAGCCAGTCAGCAGCAATGACGCGCACGCCACTACACTAATTCTCAGAACCTGCAGCATGTCACCCTCCTGAGTTCGAAACGATATACGAGAGAATCTGGAAAGAGTTCCAATAATGAAAAAACTTCTTGCGCTGAATCGCGGCGAAATCGCGATTCGCATTCTCAGAGCCGCGTCTGAGCTAGGTCTGCGAACCGTGGCAGTCTACTCGCAGGAAGACCGTCTCAGCCTGCACCGCTTCAAAGCAGATGAAGCTTATCTGATCGGCAACGGGAAAGGGCCAGTGCAGTCCTACCTCGACGTGGACGGCATCGTCGCGCTCGCGGTCCTGAAAGGCGTGGACGCGATCCATCCCGGTTACGGATTCCTCTCAGAAAATCCGGCTCTGCCCCGTGCCTGCGAGGCTGCCGGTGTCACCTTCGTCGGCCCAGGAACTCATTTGCTCGAGCTTCTTGGCGACAAAACAGCCGCCCGGAACGTCGCGATTCGCGCTGGCATTCCCGTGATTCCCGGCACCGAACAGGCCGTAACTTCGCCCGAGGCCGCAATCGAAGCGGCCAGCCAAATCGGTTATCCCCTCATCATTAAGGCAGCATTCGGAGGTGGTGGCCGTGGAATGCGGGTTGTGCGCTCCTCGCCCGAGTTCCCCGGATTGCTGGAAGAGGCCCGCGCCGAAGCCGGTGCCGCCTTCGGAAATGATGCAGTCTTTCTCGAGCGGTTCATCCCCAGAGCGAGGCACATCGAGGTGCAGATACTCGGGGACACTCACGGCAACTTGATGCACCTGTATGAGCGCGATTGCTCCGTACAGCGGCGGCACCAGAAAGTCGTGGAAGTCGCGCCCGCAGTTTCACTCGACGCCCGCGTGCGCCGGGAGATCGCCGATGCTGCCGTCTCGCTCTCGCGCGCCGCCGGATACTACAGCGCCGGTACTGTCGAGTTCCTTGTAGATGCTGACTCTGGCGAATGGTTTTTTATCGAAGTGAATCCACGGGTACAGGTCGAACATACCGTTACCGAAATGGTGACCGGCGTCGACATTGTCCGGTCGCAAATCCTGATTGCCCAGGGCCACCAGTTGCATGGGGAAGAGCTCGGCCTGCCCAAACAGGAAGACGTACCGCTGCACGGATTCGCTTTGCAATGCCGCGTCACTACAGAAGACCCCGCTAACAACTTCACTCCCGATTACGGCAAGATTCACACGTACCGCTCGCCCGCAGGTTTCGGCATCCGGCTGGATGGTGCGTCCGCATATGGCGGCGCGGTCATCACACCCTACTACGATTCCCTGCTCGTAAAAGTCACTGCGTGGGGCAACACCTTCGCGGTCGCCTGTCAGAGGATGGATCGCGCGCTCCGGGAATTCCGTATCCGCGGAGTGATCACAAACATTCCGTTCCTCGAGAATGTCGTCAATCACAGTCAGTTCCAGGCCGGCGAAGCAACTACCCGGTTCCTTGACGAGACCCCGGAGCTTTTCCAGTTCTCGCCGCGACAGGATCGAGCCACTAAGCTGCTGAC
>JACMLA010000873.1 GCA_014379815.1 Bryobacteraceae bacterium
CCGAAGGAATACCTGTTCCGTATGGTGGATGGTATCCGGGAACCGGCAATATTGGCTGGGGCATGTCGCTCACCCGGGAACGCCCGACCGCTGATTGCGACCGGGCAGGTGTCGTCGATCTGAGTCGTCAGACGGATGGCTCGCTAACCAGGGTCCTGTGCAAAGATCTGGTCACCGAAGTTCTGAAGCTCCGCGACATCGGGGTAAGACAGCCCGACACGTTTCCAACTGCTCCCGTCTGGCTCCCAACTGCCGCGGCGGCGCCTGTACTTCATTCGGGCGACTAATCTGTTTCTGATAAGCTGTCGGCTTCAGGTATGAAACGAAAGCTTGCGATTACCCTTGCTGCCGTAATTGGCGGCGCACTGCTCGCCACACTGGCGCTGGGACAGAACGGCAGGATGGCGAAGGGCCAGGCACAGACCGAAGGCGAACACCCGGTCGGTTACTCCGATACCCCTGTCATTCCAGGCCAGAAGTGGCGCGTTCATGATATCGACCGGCCTCGACCCCGTGATGTCACCCCTGGTGCGAGTTACGGACTGCCTCCGTCAGACGCAATCATCCTCTTCAACGGAAAAGACCTGAGCCAGTGGAACGAGATGGGCAAGCGCCAGAATGCCGGGAAGATGGTCGCGCCTGGCTGGAAGCTGGAGAATGGCTATTTCGAATGTGTTCCGCGTCTGGGAGATCTTGCGACCAAACAGAAGTTCGGCGACATGCAACTCCATATCGAGTGGTCTTCTCCAGTCGCAATAGAAGCAGCCAGTCAGGATAGGGGCAACAGCGGTGTCCTGATCATGAGCCGCTATGAAGTCCAGGTCCTCGACTCGTGGAACAACAAGACCTACGCCGACGGGCAGGCAGGGGCAATCTATGGCTGGTGGCCGCCTCTGGTCAACGCAGCCCGTAAGCCCGGTGAGTGGCAAACGTACGACATCCTGTTCGAGGCCCCGCGCTTTGACGGCGACCGGATGAAAAAGTCGGCATACGTGACCGTCATCCACAATGGGGTCATGCTGCACCATCATCAGGAGATCGGAGGCCCCATGGCGCATCGTATCGTGCGTCAGTATGAACCTCATGCCACCGAGGAATCCCTGATGCTGCAGAATCACAACACTAAAGTGCGTTACCGCAACATCTGGGCGAGGAAGCTGACCCCCTACGACTCCGGCACCAGCGCCAACTAAAGCCGGAGTTACAGCACCCCGGCCTTCTTCATCACCGCGGTAGTAGTCGTGAGTCCAAGCCGTGCGCCGTCTTCGGGTGGCATGTCTTTCAGACCTCTTCCGAATACTTCCGGGCTGATTCCATCGGTGTAGTTGATCTTCTTCAGTGCCGCGAAGAACGCTTTCCAGTCGAGAATGCCTTCGCCCGGCATCAGCCTCTCGTTATCGCGGATCTGCTCAGGCGGTAGCTTCGGCGCGTCTGCCACCTGTACGTGTACGATCCGCTCCTTGCCCGCGTCGAGAATGTCCTGAATCGTCGATCCTGCATGGTGCCAGTGCCACGAATCCAGCAGAATGCCGACATTTGGACCGCACTCTTTGGTAAATGCCAGCATTTCTGCCATATTGACTATGAATTCGTGGGGTCGCGCTTTCCGGATGTGCATCGGTCCGAGAAACTCAAGACCCAGGCGGACGCTATGACGGCTCAGGATCTGGCCGCATTGTGTGAACCGATCCCGGAAGATCTTCCACTGTTCCTCTTTCGGTAAATCGCTGGACGACATAATCCACGTCGTCATCCGAGGGCAGCCAATCTGCGCGGCAAACTTCCCAGCCTCGTCGAGCCCTTTCAGTGACTCGGTAAACGCGGCATCGTCCTTCCGAAACTCCACTGGCAGATTGACAACCGCAGGTTTCAGGCGGGTCTGGGCGAGAAGGGTCAGGGTCGCATCCAGCCCGGCGTCCTGGGCTCGTTTCCCGTCAACGTCGGTCCCCATATAGCCGAGCTTTGCGGCGAGCCGGGCGAACTCGGGCCACGGTACCCGACCAGCGGTCAGCGTAGACTGCAGACTGATGTACATATCTGAATACTGTATCTGTCTGGTCCTGCTTCTTGCTCTGCTGCTGCCGGTGGCGTCGGGACAAACTCAGTTGCAGATCAACCAACAGGCACAGCAGCAGTTCACCGCTGCCGATTCCGAGCTCAATTCGGTCTATCAGGAAGTCCGGAAGAAGTACGCCAGCGACACCCGCTTTCTTTCCAGATTGAAAGAAGCGCAGAAAGCCTGGCTGCGGTTCCGCGACGCACAAACCGCAGCCATGTATCCGGCAAGTGACAAAGCCCGGGAGTACGGGTCGATGTATTCCTTTTGCCTCGGTAATCTCCTCAAACAGATGACTCAGGAGAGAACGAAGCAGCTAAAGGTGTGGCTGGACGGAGGCAGCGAAGGCGATGCTTGCAGTGGAAGCGTCCGCAGGTAGCTGAGGCTAAAAATGAAGTCCCCCGCCGCAGATGAGGACCTCGCCCGTTACATAGTCCGACAGGGGCGAGCAGAAGAAGAGAACCGCGCTGGCGGCCTCCTCTGGAGTGCCCAGTCGACCCAGAGGACATTTGGCTCTGATATTGTCGAGTACCTCGGGCTGAACGCCTACCGCGATCTGATTTCCGGCAATCTCGATACTGGCGCCCTTGCTCGTGATTGGCTGAATCAATCTCGTCTCGATTAGCCCGAAACCAACCGCGTTGACGTTAACGTTATAGCGGCCCCATTCCTTTGCCAGTGTTCTGGTCAACCCGAGAATTCCTGCTTTTCCCGTGGAGTAACCTGCCTGTCCCGGATTGCCGTCAGTTCCGGCGATGGAGGTGATATTGACCACCTTCCGCATGATGCGCTCTCCCGCGGAGGCCTCCTTTTTCGCGGTTTCCCGGATCCAGTGTGAGGCAGACCGCAGGACGCGAAAGGGTGCCATCAGATGGATGTCCAGCATGGCCCGAAACTGCTCATCGGTAGTTTTCTGGATTACCGAGTCCCACGTGTATCCGGCATTGTTAACAATAATGTCGAGCGATCCGAATTGCTCTACCGCCCTGAGTACCAGATGGTCCGGGTAATCCGGAGTGGTGATGTCCCCGGTGGAAAAATCGGCGATCCCGCCTGCCGCCCGGACAGCATCTGTCGTTTCCGCCGCAGCCGCCTCATCCAGATCGTTAATAAGGACCGAAGCACCTGCTGCGGCAAGCTGCAGAGCAATGGCACGACCGATGCCCCGGCCAGAACCGGTTACCAAGGCCGTGCGACCTCCAAGCGAAATGGTGAGCATACCGACTCAGGCTAGCGCGCCGGACACGGCCGCAACGGCGATTTCGCGGACTGCTTCGACGGCTTGCTGACACTGGGCAGTAGTGACGTCATAGTGTGTGACCATGCGCAAGGAAGTTGGTCCGACAGGGTTGACGATGATGCCTCGGTCTTTCAGGGCAGCGCTAACCTCTGCGGCCACCATGCCGGATCCGCTGA
>JACMLA010000874.1 GCA_014379815.1 Bryobacteraceae bacterium
TCACAAAAGCCAACGCCAACGGCTTTCTGGAATCGCTGCGCGAATTGCCAGAGTGATCCGGTTTCCCATGACCATGTGTTCGGGCTTGCTGACCGTCACGCGCTGACCGTTTACGACGCCGCTTAACTCGACCTGGGTCTGCGCGAAGGGTTGCCACTTGCCAGCGTTGCGTCGGGGATCGGGCGGTAAATCTCAAGGCTAAAACCGCTTACCTCTGCTCGAATAATTATGCGAACTGAATGTCGTAGCTAAACTACTCCCGAAAACTTCCACGCGGTTTCCGATACGACGATCGGATGAACCTGGTTATTGGGCGGAGCATGCCCGACTTGATCCGACGATGAGAAGGTTCATGCATATCAAGGATCAATGGGCCGAAGAAGTCCGGCAGAAGTACGAAGGTTGAAGTCGGTCGCCCTACTGCGAAATATCTGCGTGCCGAAATCAATAACTTATCCTGCTTATAGTGTTACTTTGCAATAGGCGTCGTACTGCTTTCAAGCGATACGATCGGTTTCGCCCAACAGACGGAGTGCGCACGCTGATGTCTTCAAGATTTCCGATTGGCGTTGCAACAACACCAAAGTTTCCCGGTCATTCGAACCTGTAGACCACGATAACGGGATAGCGGGCTCGGTTACCATAAACCTCAGGCGTGAACGACACCAGCCCGGAATACCTGACATGGACGGATCCGGACCGTTCACTTACGGTTCGCATCTCTCATACTGTCATTCGCAAGTTGAACGTTGAAGTGATGAAGGGTTTTGGCGTCACGAAACGACGCGGAACCGAGCTGGGCGGAATCCTGCTCGGGCAGAAAACGGCTTTCCCTGACATCGTTACTGTAGAGGATTGTGAGCCTGTTCCGTGTGAGTACGCTTATGGCCCGTCTTATGTGCTGTCAGCCGGCGATATGGCCAGGTTTGCCGAAGCGGTTGCGATTGCCAGAGACTCGGCGATTGGCTACTTCCGGAGTCACACGCGCGACGGTTTGAGTCTGGACGCTGCGGATGCCGAACTCTTCCGGGAATTCTTTGGGAGTGGTGGACACATAGCCCTGATCGCAAAGCCATTTGCGACAACACCACCTGCTGCGAGCCTTTACTTCCCCCATGCCGGGGAACTGCGGGCCAATGAAGAGACCTTCCAGTTCTCCCTGTCTCCCTCGACAGAGAAGATCGTGGTCGAGAAAACGCCTGTTCCTGTTCCGCAGGCCCTGCGCAACTCTGGACCACCGCCTATCGCCGCAGCGGTGTCTCTTCCCGTCCCTTCGCCAGTTGCGCCACCAACGGCCACGGAGCGGCTACCTGCGGCGAGCGTCCCCCTAACCGCTCCTGCTCCCTCCGTGGAGGCTGCTTCCGACAAGCCGGTCGCCGCGGCGGTCGTGCCCCGGGAAACGGGCTTTCTTACAGTCCTTCTCGCCATTCTGTTTACTGCGGCCGCGATGCTGACGGGTTTTGTTGCGGGTTTCCAGCTTGCCGGGGGTTTGATTACGCTGACGCCGACGCTGGCACTTCGTGCGCCGGATGAGACGGCATCCTGGCAACTGGGTTTGCGCACGGATCAGGCTGGTGACAGAATCCGGCTGACATGGCCAAGGGATTCACCGGCGGTCCGGAACGCTACAGCGGGAATGCTATCGATTGCCGAAGCTGGGAACAGCTATGTGGTGAATCTAACGGGAGCCGAAGTCCGGTATGGCACGATTCTGCATTCTGCCACGGCGACCGATGTTCGATTCCGCCTGGATATTGCCTTACCGGGAGAGAGGACAGTCAGCGAGACGCTGGACTGGCATAAGTAGGCTATGCCGCTTCAGGCAGCGACATTATCTCGTGGGATGCTTCCCCGGACGGAATACCGATCCTGACCAGCCCGCCTGGCTTGACGCGGCCTTCGATTACCAGAGAGGCGACCGGCTGCGCGACATGCTTCTGCACGGCTCTACCGATCTCACGAGCTCCGTATTCCAGTGACGTTCCTCGCTCGAGAAGAAAGCGCCGAACCGCAGCAGGAATCTCAACGCGGAAAGTGCGTGCACCGAGACGATCGTTCAAATGTTCCTGAAATTCTCTTAGCTGCATGTCGAGGATGGTCTCGAGACTAGCTGTACACAAAGGCTGGTAGGTTACGATCTCATCGACCCGATTGAGGAATTCAGGCGCAAAGCTGCGACGAGCGGCATTCTTCGAGATGGCTTCGAGTCTGCTTGCGATAGCCATTTGCGGTTCGGTCTGTTCGGGACGAAAGCCCATACCGGGCAGTAGTGCAGTTTGCATTTTGTGCGCACCGACGTTGCTTGTGAGGAAAATCAAACAGCGTTCGAAGTTTACGACGTTGTTGTCGCCAAGGCGCAAGCACGCTTTGTCGAGAACTCCCAGCAGGAGTCGTGTCAGGGAGGAAGCGGCTTTCTCCACTTCATCGAACAAGACGATCGAAAGGCTGCTGTTCTGGCTGGTGATGGCCGCAAGTTTTGCCTGCGTCAGCACTGGGTGTGTCTCGCGATGTCCAAGATATCCCGGTGGTGCACCTGTTAACTTCGCGACTTCGTGGTCCATCTGAAACTCGCCACAGTCCACCCGCAGCATATTTCGCTTGCTGCCGTGTATCACTTCGGCCAGCGCTTCCACCGTACGTGTTTTGCCAGTACCGGTTGGGCCCAGCAGCAAAAACACGCCCGCGGGACGACACTCTGGTCCAAGCCCTGCTTCATACATTTGCACGAACGGCACAATGGCGCGCATGGCATGTTGCTGTCCAATCACCCTTGCGCTTAAATGACGCAGCATCTCACTGTCTGTAGAACTTCGCCGCCGCACTCGTTTCAGAGGCGGGGTTTTCAGTTGATTCATAGCATTCCCCCTACGCCAAGAATTGTAGAAGCAGGGTGTATGAAAAGCGGCGCTTGCGACGCATCAGGAAGTGCTGAGAACCCCGTTTTGCAAGGTCGATCCTCATGATTCAAAGGCACTTTCCCTTTGCCGAAAATAAATCGAACCAACGCGGTAACGTGATTTGCAGGGAGTTCAATTTCGCGAAAGCAGGGGTAATTCCTGAAACCGGACTACTTGTGGCGATAAGTAATACGACCCTTGGTGAGATCGTATGGAGAGAGTTCCATGGTGACTTTGTCACCGGCCAGAACGCGGATACGGTTACGGCGGAGCTTTCCAGCGAGGTGGGCGAGAACGGTGCGATCCTGGGCTATTTCGACACTAAACACGCCACTTGGGAATTTTTCGACTACGGTTCCGGTTACTTCAATACAATCTTCTTTGCTCATTAGCCTCCAATCGGGGTGTTGTGCACGGACTTCTCCGTACCTATATTATATGCCTCAAGGCCGGTGCCGGATGCAGCGGAGTTGCCGCACTGGAGTCGCCAGGCTCACGTAAGCTCACTTTGCGGCGGGCTCGTCAAGGGTACTCATCTCGATAAGCTGCCTGGCGTGATGGAGGACTTCGGGAGTCAGGCGCTGGCCGGCCAGCATGCGGCCGATTTCGCGGGTTCGTTTCTCGCCTGTCAGCTCTTCAATTGCGGCGATCGTGCGACCATTTACTTCGCGTTTCTCCACCGAGTAATGGTGATCGGCGAACCCGGCGATCTGCGCGAGGTGCGTAACACACAGGACCTGGTTGTTTCCCGCAAGCGCTTTGAGACGCCTGCCTACGGTCTCGGCTGCCGTTCCGCCGATACCCGCATCAACCTCATCAAACACCAGGGTCCGACCTGCGTTTGCGGAACTGGTGCAGGTGCGTAGTGCCAGCGCGATCCGGGACAGTTCTCCGCCGGACGCCACTTTTTCGATGGGCCGCGGCTCCTCTCCGAGATTCGCCGAGACATAGAACGCTACCGCATCGGCTCCGGAGGCAGACCATGAGACGGGTGTGACCCGGACCTCGAAGCGAGTCCGCTCCATGGCGAGAGACTCCAGTTCCAGCATGACTTGCCGGGAAAGCGCGATTCCTGCAGATGTTCGAACCGCTGTGAGTTGTTCCGCAAGGGCTTCGTAATCCGAGGCAAGTTTACGTCTCCGCGCTTCGATTGCAGCGCGACGCTCCGCAGTGGATTCCGTTAGTGCAATATTGGTGTTCGTTTCCTGCAGAAAGGCCAGAATTTCGTCGATAGTTGTGCCGTATTTCCGCTTCAGCTTATCGATGATCCCCAGACGGCTTTCGATCTCATCGAGCCGGGCAGGGTCGGCTTCCAGGGTCCCGATGTAATCCCGCAGATTGGCGGAAGCTTCTTCGACCCCGATTTGGGAAGGTTTGAGTATCTCCGCGACATCGGCGAGTTTTTCATCGATACGGGCGCTGTCCTCCAGTTTGCGGAGCGCTACCCGAATTTGCGCGTAGGCGGATTCCTGCGCGTCGTATAGAGCGGAATAGGCTGCATTTGCGGATTCCAGAAGCCTCGAGACGTTTTGTTGTACTCTCCGTTCTGCCTCCAGTTCCACATCCTCGCCGGCCTTCAGGCGAACGCCTTCAATCTCTTTTTGTTGAAAACTCCAGAGGTCGAGGAGACGGAGCTTTTCCTGTTCCATCTTGTCGATGGACGCGATTTCGGTGGCACAGGCTTGCCATTGCTGAAAGACGGATTTCAATTCGCCGATTCTTTCGGCATGGTCGCCGTAGGTATCGACGATGTCGCGCTGGGCGTCGCTGTTGAAGAGACGCTGCTGGTCGTGCTGGCCATGAATGTCTCCGAGGGCTGGAGCGATCTCACGCAGCACCGACGCCGTAACAGGGCGGCTGCCGGCGAACGCGCGCGACTTCCCTCCGGACGTGATTTCGCGTTCTATCAGAACTTCGCCGTCTTCCGGGATGATGCCTGCTTCGGAGAGTATCGAATCAGCCCACCGGGGCACCTCGAAGATCCCGCTGATGCGTGCGCGTTCTGTCCCGGAGCGGAGCATTTCGGCCGAGGAACGGCCACCGAAGAGCAGTCCCAGCGCGTCGACGACGATGGACTTGCCACTTCCCGTTTCTCCGGTGAGTACATTGAACCCGGCGTGGAAGCGAAGGCGAAGTGTCTCAACAACGGCATAGTTTTCCACGTTGAGTTCGAGGAGCACTGCTCGAATTATACGGGTCTGGCATTCCATGCGCCCTAATGTCTGCGCCGAAAGAGGTCTGCAGAAGCCCCGTAGAAGAATCCTGCCACGTTGGCTACCTGCCAGAGTGAGAGCAAGGCGATCATTTTCAGGGACGGCAAGCTACGGGACTCACGCCAGGGAGCGAACAACCAGTCTCGCCAGTTTGCATCCGGCAGAACGAACCCAATGTGAGCTGATGGGAATGCTGCACGATGGCGCGGGGCTCGAAAACCATACGGTGGCCCGCCATACGCCATCGCTCCGAGAGATCCCGATCCTCAGAGGCAATGTGGAACTGCGGGTCGAGCCCACCTATGTCCCGCATGAGCTCCGATGGGAACGAGATATTGTTCGTGGTAAAAAAGCGCGCGTTCTGTGAATCGGCAGATACGGGCTGTGCGAACCAGAGGTATCAGTGGCGAGGCAGCGGTGTAAATCAGTTTGCGGGACAGAGGCCAGCCCTGAGCACGGCTGCCGCCGAACACGCGACCGCAGTGGAACTGGACGGGCAGCCAGACGTTCCAGAGAGCGAAGTTGACGTGAGAGGCGCGCGCGGCAGGCTCAAGGTAAAGCTTGCGTCCCTGGCGCAGCAGATCGTAATGCAACACGGTCTCGGCTTCGAGCATGGCTTCGAGGCGCTCGCCGTACTCCAGCAGGATTGCCCGTTTGTAGCTGGAGTTGTGGCCTGGCAGGAAGGGTACCTGCCCCGGAGAACAAGGGCTCATCCATGGGCCATAGCCGACCAGATAATCGCACCAGCTGACGATGCCGTCGGGATTCGCATTCGAGATCTCCGGTCCAACGGCTGCGTAATCGTTCGTGTGGGCATTCAGTAGTGCGGCTGCCCAGTCTGGCTCCGGGAAGCAGTGATCTTCGGCGAACACAACGACGGGTGCGGACGCGGCCCGCGTTCCGGCTGCGTTAGCCTGCGCCACAGAAGAATCCGGGGGCATTGGGATCATTTGCAAGCTGTGGAATCCCGCAGTCTCGCCATCCGGGATCGTGATGGGGTGATGGGAGACTGCCATGAGAACCAGCTCTATCTGGGCGCAAATAGTTTGGGCCCGGAGATGGCCCACCGTGCGTCTGGCAAGACGCCAGTCTCCCTGCACGCTCAGGATTACGGAGATGACGGGGGAGTCTGCTGGCAATGCCTCGACTTCAGGCTCCGCGGTTGTGGCCGGAACGATCGTGCAGCAAGTCTTCACAGCACGGGCGGCTTCTTCGAACGAGCAGGAGGGCTCGCGATTGACGCGGATCGCTTCGGCGAAATCCAGCCATTGCAAGCGGTACGAATCCGCGAGATCACCGCCTGACTGCATGGCGCGCGCTATGTCAGGAAGCTGCGAAGCATACTCCTTCGCTTCGCCGATGTAGGCTGCGGCCCCGCCTGCGCCTGCGGGAGTGAAGCGCCAGCTGTTGGCACGGTACAGCATGAAGTCGAGAGTGCCGCCGGTGCCACTTAATCGCACCGCCTGATGCTCACCGCCGGTCTTGGACCAGGTGCCGGAGTAGAGAACGCCATTGGCCATGCGTCCTGCCACGGAGGCCGCGAGGTCATCGCTGCCGGTCGAATCTCTGACCGCGGATATTTCGGCAATTCGCTTTGCGTCAGGTAGCGTGTCAGGTCGATGTGATGAATTCCCAGATCTAACAATACACCGCCGCCTCGTGTGCGATCTTTCTGCCACGCGGGCCTTCCCGCCTGGCTGGAATTCCATACCGTGCTGACGGCCACGAGGTCACCAAGCATCCCTGA
>JACMLA010000875.1 GCA_014379815.1 Bryobacteraceae bacterium
CGTTGGATTTGCGCAGAATCGGTAGCAGGCCACCCACATGATCGCCATGCTCGTGCGAAACCAGTACCGCGTCCAGCGCTTCAGGAGTTTCTCCTATAGCCCGCAGGCGTGCGCAGATTTCCCGGCCGCTGATGCCCGCATCGATCAGAATGCGCGTGTGCCCATTCCCGATAAAGGTGCAGTTGCCGGAACTGCTGCTGGCGAGGATACAGATCTTCAAAATAACGCTCGTCTCCGCTCCCAATTATATTAACCCCCTATTCCACCATGTTGCACGTAAAGTTGTAAAAATGTTTGGAGGGGGGCCGGACGGTATCCTTAAGGTATGCGGATCGGCATAGATTTTGGGACTACCCGCGTCGTGGTTGCGGCGGTCGACCGGGGCAACTACCCGGTTGTTACCTTCGAAGATCCCGAGGGCACCAGCAGAGAGTGGTTCCCACCTCTCATTGCGCTTCAGGGCGGGCAGCGGTCCTACGGCTGGGATGCCTGGGCGGCTCAGTTCCAGCCCGGACACACGATCATTCGCTCCATCAAGAGAATACTCGAAGACGCAGGCCCCTTCACGCAACTCGAACTTGCGGGTGGCCCGGTTCTGCTGCTGGACGTGCTGGTTGAGATGGTGCAGGCACTGCGGAAAGCTCTCTTTGAAGCATCCAGCCTGCCCGTTCAGGAAGGGGAAACGCTGGAAGTGATGCTCGGTGTTCCTGCAAATGCAAACAGCAATCAGCGCTTTCTCACAGTGGAAGCCTTTCAGCGAGCTGGGTTCCGGGTACTGGGCCTGCTGAATGAACCGTCCGCGGCCAGCATCGAGTATGGCCACCGTACCCGCGAGACAGGCAAAGTGGAGCGGCTTCTCGTGTACGATCTCGGCGGCGGAACCTTCGATGTATCGCTGGTTCGCATAGACGACCGCCTGCATACAGTCGTCGCAACCGAAGGAGCGGCGGATCTCGGCGGCGATGATTTCGACGAGTTGCTGGCTGAAGTTGTGCTCGAGGCAGCCGGCATAGCGCAGGAGGATCTTACTGAGGCCGAGCTCTTCCGTCTCTTTGAAGAGTGCCGAAACAAGAAAGAAGCGCTGCACCCCAATACCCGCCGGATTACCGTCGATCTGTCACAAGTACGGGAGGAGTGGGGCCAATTCGTCGTCTCCGTACAGGACTACTATGAGCGATGCCGCCCACTCGTAGAGCGCAGCATCTCGACCACCGAGCGTCTCCTCGCCCAGCACAGCGAAGAAAGCTCAGCCGTCGATTCCCTTTACGTTACTGGCGGAGGCAGCGAGTTGCCGGTGGTCGCGCGCATCCTTAAAGAGGTATTCGGACGAAGAGTGCGGCGGTCGGCATATACCCGCAGCGCTACCGCTATAGGTCTCGCCATTCAGGCCGATGAACAAGCCGGCTATGTGCTTCGGGAAATCTTCCATCGCCATTTCGGCGTATGGCGTGAGCGTGAGGCCGGACGTGAAATCGTATTCGATCCGCTCTTTCCCAAAGGCACCCCCTTGCCTGCTGCCGGCGAGCAGTCGATCGGGATACGGCGCCGCTACAAACCCGTGCACAACGTGGGGCATTTTCGTTATCTCGAATGCTCACACATCACTGACGACAATCGGCCGACCGGGGACATCACGGTATGGGATGAGATCCGGTTTCCGTTCGCGCCCTGGCTCGCCGCTGCTTCCGATCTGGATGAGATTCCCGTCGAACACGTCGACGCCGACCAGATGATCGAGGAAAGCTACTCTGTGGATGCGACCGGCAGCGTGGAGGTCCGGATCGGCAATCAGACCTCCGGATATTCGCGCACTTACCGGCTTGGCCGCTGGGCTTCGAAGTCCGCTCCGGTCACTCCTGGCCGTCGACGCAGGGTTCATACGCACGGAAAGGGACTAAATGAAGTTGCCGCCGACGGACGCTAAGCCGTACGATCTGGGGCAGCCCTATTTTGTGGGCATGCCGCATTTTCCAACCCATCCTCCGTTCCTCTACAGCCTCACGAAACGGCACGGCGATATTGTGTATGGCGGAGGCTCGAGTGCCGCGGCGGATGCGATTGCGCTCGGAACCCACGTCGGCACACATATCGACGCGTTGTCTCACTTCTCCTGCAACGGAGTGTGCTTCGGTGGGCAACCGGTCGCGCAGTCTTACAGCAGCGGAATGGAGCAACTTGGCGTCGACACTATTGAGCCCATCGTGAGGCGGGGCGTGCTCCTCGACATCGCTGGCACCGAAGGCGTTGCGTCGCTCGCGCCGGATTTCGTAGTTACTCCACAACATCTTGAGCGCGCCTCGAAAGTCCCAATCCTCGAAGGCGATGTGGTGTTCCTGCGAACGGGTTGGGGCATATATTTCGAAGACGCGAAGAAGTTCATCAACAACGTGACCGCTCCCGGTCCTGCGATCGAAGGAGCGCGGTGGTTAAGCGCGCGTAAACCATTCGCCGTTGGATCGGACACGGTCGCATTTGAGCGGGTACCGGCGCCGGACATGCCGGTACATGTCCACCTGCTGGTCGAGTCCGGAATTCATATAATTGAAGTGCTGAATCTGGAAGAACTGGCACGCGACGGTGTGCATGAATTTCTTCTGATCGCCGCTCCCATGAAGATTCGCGGAGCCACCGGCGCACCAGTAAGGCCGCTGGCATTTCCCGTCTAAAAAGTGCGGTCGCTGCCGGAACATTTACGACAACACGACCAACGCAGTGCCTAACAGCTTTAGCTTTGAAGCCGGGTTGCGGATCGTGAATTCAGATTTTCACCGAATGGAGGTGTCAGGAGTAGAGACGAGGCGGCCGCACATTGATATCGCTGGGTTCGTCAAACATTGGCCATGGGGCAAGTAGAAGCTAATCGAGTTGTGATAGAAATGCAGTGCGACTGGATGGAATGCTCTATCTGGATATCTTCTACTCGCAGTGGCCAACTGGGCTGTCCAGCGCGTTTTATCAGACAGTGTTCGAAGATCTTGAAGACTGCATTCAGCACACTCCGACTCGCTTATTCGAACACACGATAGTCCCGACATGGACATTTTCAAATGAGCGACTATTGGTTCTGCTTGATAAGGTGCTCCTGA
>JACMLA010000105.1 GCA_014379815.1 Bryobacteraceae bacterium
CTGAGTGTGCTCCCGATCGTCGGGATGCAACGCTTCCAGCCATCCCCAGCCGGAGTACTGTTCGAAAGTCTGACCCGTGAAGGAGGTCCACCCAACGTTCTCAGCCACCATTCCTCCTGCCCCGTCGGTGGTCCAGATCAGTGGAGAAATCGTTTCCAGGAGCGTCCTGTAGCGCTGCTCCAATCTCTCCAGTTGTTCGATTACCCTCGTGTAATCGGTTACTCCCTCCGTTCTGTGCGTCATCAGCGTGGTATGCCGTTCGGGCTCTGCTGTTCCGATTGTGTCATCAAGCATCCGGTTTCCCCAAACTTTCGCAGGCTTCTCCCCTGGGTCCGCTCGCCGGTATTCTTCGCCCGCCCACCTTCACCGGCAGGCCGCTGACTCCGTCCCACTGGCTCTTGTGGCACGGGCAAGACAAAATTGAAAGATGCGAATTCTTCTCAGGGTCGTGCTCTTTGGGCTATCGTCGGTGGCACTGGTCCAGGCTCAGTCCCTTGGTACCGCCGGTACCATCGTTGGCACAGTTACCGACCCCGGGAGCGCTACGGTTCCAAATGCGTCAGTCTCCATCAGAAATGTAATTACCGGGTACAGCCAGACCACCACCACGTCTGCGGACGGGACGTTTCGCATCAGCAATATTCCTCCTAATCCCTATCACTTTGAGATATCCGCGCCCGGGTTCGCCCTCTACAGCAGTGACATCCAGGTCCGTAGCTCCGTACCTCTGAGTCTCAGAACATCGCTGCAGTTGGCGGGATCGGCAACTTCGGTGACTGTGGAGGCCGCGGGCGCGGACCTGCTGGAGAACGTTCCCTACGCCCACAACGATGTAAACCAGGCTCAGTACTCCAAACTTCCTGCGCTCTCGCCAGGGTCTCAGCTCAGTGACGCGATCACGCTGACTGCGCCTGGTGTGGTCGCGGATTCCAACGGCTTCTTCCACCCTCTCGGGGACCACGCGCAGACCACGTTCTCCATTGATGGACAGCCAATCTCCGATCAGCAGTCGAAGCAGTTCTCCACGCAGTTGCCGTTGAACGCCATCCAGTCTATGGAGTTGACGACAGGTGGGCCGAATGCGGAGTTCGGAGATAAGACCAGCCTTATCGTGAATGCCGTAACAAAGTCGGGCCTCGATCAGCGTCCATTCGGATCATTGAGTTTGCAGTACGGTTCCTTTGGAACACTAGTCGAGGAGACGACTCTCGGCTTTGGCAACGCCAAAATCGGGAACTTCCTTTCCGCCAATGTTACCCGCTCAGGCCGCTTTCTCGATACCCCGGAGTTCCGCCCGGTGCACGCGATCGGGAACAACTATACAATCTTCGATCACTTCGACTACCGGCCTGGCAGCCGTGACAATTTTCATCTCAATCTCTTTCAGGCACGGAACTGGTTTCAGGTTCCCAACACGTACGATCAACCCGATCAGGACCAGCGGCAGAAAACGCTGACTTACAACATCGCACCGGGATACCAGCGAACCATTTCCAGCAGCACATTATTTACCATCAATCCCTTCTTCCGGCAGGATCAGGTGAACTATTACCGAAGCCGCGACATCTTTGCCGATTCTCCGGTAAGTCCTCAGCAAACGCGACGCCTGACCAACTGGGGCGTCCGCGCCGACGTATCTCACGTGAGCGGAATCCACAACCTGAAGGTCGGTACTCAGATAATGCAGACCCGCCTCGGAGAACAGTTCACCCTTGGCATCACGGATCCTGACTTTGAATTCACGCCCGGTCTGGTTCCCTTCGACCTGACTCGCGGAGGTTCACTGTTCCGCTTCAGCGGCAGCACAAACATCAACCAATATGCGTTCTACGCGCAGGACACGATCACGTGGGGCAACTGGTCGTTTACCCCGGGCCTGCGTGTCGACCACTACGACGGCCTCGTGACCGAGACGGGCGTACAGCCCCGAATCGGAGTTTCTTATCGGGTCGAGTCTACCGGTACCGTGCTCCGGGGCTCCTACGCGCGTACCTTTGAAACGCCGTATAACGAGAATCTCGTTCTCTCGAGTGCGACCGGATCCGGTGGTCTTGCCGAGAATGTCTTCGGTGGATTCGGTGCCGCGCCGGTTAGGCCCGGTCGTCGCAATCAGTTCAATATCGGGATGCAGCAGGCGATCTACAAATACATCTTGCTGGATGGCGATTATTTCTGGAAATTCACCGACAACGCCTTCGATTTCGGTACACTTCTCAACACTCCCATCTATTTTCCGATCTCGTGGAATAAGTCGAAGCTCGATGGAGTTTCCTTCCGTGTCTCCACTGTGAACATTCGCGGGTTTCAGGCTGCGGTCACCATGGGCCACAGCCGGTCCCGTTTCTTCGGGCCCTCCGTCGGAGGTCTGATTTTCAACTCGCCGCTGGAAACCTCCGTGTTCCGCATCGACCACGATCAGGCTTTCCAGCAGACGACTCATCTCCGATATCAAAGGTCGAATGATGGACCATGGTTTGCTTTCACGTGGCGATACGACAGTGGCCTTGTCGCAGGAGCCGTGCCCGATCTGGAATCGGCACTTGGGCTAACCGGGGCAGAGCAGGCCGCGATTGGTTTCTTCTGCGGAGACCAGCGAGGTTCCCGCAATTCGCCAATCTCAGAATGCACGTCCAGTAACTATGGGACAACCCGTTTCCGCATTCCAGCGCCCGGTACCGAAGATGCCGATCACAACCCGCCCCGCGTATCGCCCCGCAACATCTTCAATATCGGAATCGGAGACGACAACATCTTTCGCCGCGATCGCCTGAAGCTGTTTGCCCGCGCGACAGTTGAGAACCTGACAAACAAAGTCGCTCTCTACAACTTTCTGTCGACCTTCAGTGGTACTCATTTCGTAACCCCCAGGGCATTCCGCGGTGAAATCGGATTTACTTTCTAGACCATCGTTGTACCCTGGAGACTGTGGAAGCGATCCGGATTTTTATCACCGGCGGCACGTTCGACAAAGAGTACGACGAGATTCTCGGGAGGCTTTACTTCAAAGACTCCCACTTGCCGGAGATGCTCAAGCTGGGACGGTGCCGGCTGCCAGTTGAGATCCGGACGCTGATGATGATCGACAGTCTCGATATGACCGGAGACGACCGCCAGATCATCATCGGTCAATGTCGCAATGCCGCAGAATCCCGCATCGTAATCACTCATGGAACCGACACCATGACCGATACCGCAGAAGCAATTGCTGACGCAGGACTCTTCGGGAAGGTCATTGTCCTGACCGGCGCTCTGGTGCCCTATAAGTTTGGAAGCTCCGATGGATTGTTCAATCTCGGAAGTGCACTCGCCTTCGCGCAAGCTCTGGCTCCCGGAGTTTACGTCGCTATGAATGGCCGTTGCTTTCCTGCGGGACAGGTTCGGAAGAATCCGGAAAGCGGGACTTTCGAAGAGTATGTTCCACCGCCGAAAACTTAGCCCTGACTTCGAGGTTGACGGAGACCGGTCGCATTGTCAGACGGTCCAGAGGGCACCAGATGGTCCTTGCGCTAGCGAGAAGCGTCTCGTCCCCGCTTCTCACGATGTCCGTCAATCTCTCGAAGCGAATCTTCGCCGCGCTTCCAACCCATGTACGCGCCTTCAGAGTCTCTCCGCCGAATGCTGCTTTTCTGTAGTCGATCTCGTGCCGCAGGACTACCCATACCAGCGTTCTCTGCTCTTCGTCACTGGCCACCGCACGCCAGTGCGCTACAGCCACGTCCTGAATCCAGCGCACGTAAGCTACGTTATTGACGTGCCCGAGCATGTCGATGTCGGACTCCGGCACAACGAATTCGTGCTCAAACACCGGCGCCGAAACGGGCAAACTCATTTCCGCAGTTTCTCTAACTTTTCCGCGACCTTGTAGCCAACTGCGCGTTCCCACGACCCATAGGTCGGATTAGGCAGCAGAAACCAGCGCTCGCCCCAGTAGCGTTCATACGGGAGCACAGCCTGGGACCGGGCCTCGAGAGACCGGTCCGCAATCACAAAATCGTTGTAGTCGTCGCCGATCAGCAAAATTACCCGATGTCCCCGGCCAACATACGCCCGGCGAGGCGACTTGTCTCCGTTGTCCGACCGGCACAGCAGCCTGTCCATATGAAATGGAAGATTGTGTTTGCGCAAGACCAGCACGGTAGGGTCTGCGGGATTCTTCGCATCGCAAACTCGATTCGTCACGTAAAATAGCGACACGCCATGAGCCTGTGCCTGAGCTAGAAACTCCGCCGCGCCGGGAACCAGCCCTGCCTGCACTTTCGCCACCCAGCTATTCCAGACTTTCTCGTCGTATGTCCCCTTGCTCGCCGTGAGTTGCGCCTGCAGAGCGCTGTTGTCCAACACTGTCTCATCCAGATCGAGAATCACGGCGGGAGGCAGTTCGGACGCCGGCTGCGTCTGTTCCAGCGCCGCGGTCCAGGTTCTGTCTGACAAGCCACGCATCAGGCTTGCCTCAGCATTCCGGTACGTTCCCAATGCGGCAGCGCGGTATTCCTGCGAGGTTTGCATCCACAGAACTGCGTTCAGATTCTCATACGATGTGTTCTGCGCAAACGCACAAGACACCGTGATCGCGAGGCAAATGGCAGCAGGTGAAGTATGCAAAAAGCTAACGGGTATCTTCATGGTGATTGGCAGAAGCTTGATTGACCTTCAGTGTAAAGCGACCGTCAGGAAGCACCTCGAATTTGCGGCCTCGCCAATCCACTGTGGTGCCGAAGAAGCCCGCCACCCAGAACACAAAGCTGAGTAAGTCCTGTATTGGGAGTAAGTACCACTTAGTAAGTGTTAGCGGATCGCGAAGAATCCAGGCGGCTGTCGCTATTGCCGCGGCAATCCGGGCCGCGAATACGCCCATGGCTACCGGCCACCACTCCGGCTTCACCAGGACCAATAACAGGAGGATCGGCAGAGGGTTGGTGAATAGCTGACCGACGTAACCTGCAGGGCGTGAGCGCCGGGTACTCCGGCACCAGCGAATCCTGTGACGCGCGTTGACTCGCCAGCTTTGTGCCCCGATGTGATGCTCGACTACATAGCTGGAAAATAGGACCTTCCATCCGTTCTCCGAGGCCTTGTTGCCGAGCACGAAGTCTTCTGCGAGGAACTCGGACAGGTACTGCCAGCCTCCGATTTCCGCAATCACCTGCTTGCGCGAAGTCAGAGTGGGTCCGAGGGCAAACTTCATGCCTTCCAGCATCCTGGCTACCAGGGCTGTAGCGAGGAACTCGGTATTCATCCCAATTGCTTCAAGCGTAGACGCCGGACTGCCCACACCCGGCACAGCGCGATAGGGACAGGAGGAAACTCCGACGTCGGGATCGGCGAACTCGGCGGCGAGTGTCCGGAGAAAGTCTGGCGTAACCCGAATATCGCTGTCGCTCATCACCAGAATTTCGTGCTTTGCCTCTTCGGTCATTTTGTGCAGGCTCCACGTCTTCGCATTTACCCACGGAGGCTCACCCACAAAAAGCAGCCGCGAGGAGATGTGGGGATACTCGGACTGGAGCTGGCGAACCAGAGGCACGGCGAGATCATCACCGGTACGAACTGCCATTAGAACTTCGTAGTTGTTATAACTCTGCTCGAAGATGGTTCGCAAGTTAGACTCGAGGCCTTCCTCGAGCCCATGCAGAGGCTTTAGAACGCTAAGTCCGGGTTCCGTTTTGAGCGAAGGTGGTTTGACCCGGAGGTGGTGTCGTGCCGCGATGACAACGAGAATGCAGTAAACGCCTGAGCCCACTGCAAGTGCAAGCAGCAGCCAGGCGACAACGGCCATCTACTCTTCGGTAATCTTGCTTGCGATCTGTTCCTGTAACATGGCGAGAAAGTCCGCAAGAGACCGGGCCCCCTGGTCGCCATGCCTGCGATTGCGGACAGCAACGGTTCCCTGCTCGGCTTCTCTGTCGCCAAGTACGATCATGTAGGGAATTTTCTGCAGTTGCGCATCGCGGATCTTGAGATTCACTTTCTCACTCCTGTCGTCGAGCGTGGCCCGGATTCCAGCTTCTACGAGGACCTGATGAACCTGGCGCGCATAGCCAGTCAGGCGATCCGTAATCGGCAGCACAATAGCCTGCACCGGGGCGAGCCAGACAGGGAACGCACCCGCGTAGTGCTCCACGAGAATGCCAAAGAAACGCTCGATGGAACCGTAGAGTGCACGATGAACCATCAGGGGCTGATGAGCGCGACCGTCTTCGGCGATGTATTCGAGACCAAAGCGACTAGGCAACGTAAAGTCGAACTGAACAGTGGATAACTGCCAGCGCCTGCCGATCGCATCGACCAGCTTCATGTCGATCTTAGGCCCATAGAAAGCGGCTTCGTCGGGCATGATGTCAGCCTTGATATCAAGCTTCGATAAAGCGTTGCGAAGGGACCGTTCCGCGAGCTCCCACTGCTCCGGAGCGCCATCGTACTTGCCGGAAGCACCGCCATCCCAGGTGGACACTTCGGCGTGATACTCGGAGAAGCCGAAGGTCTTCAGTGTATCGATGGCGAACTCAAGACAGCTGACGACTTCGGCTTCGATCTGGTCCGGGGTGCAGAAGATATGAGCGTCATCTTGCGTAAATCCGCGGACCCGCAGGAGCCCGTGCATGGTCCCGGAGCGCTCGTAGCGGTAGACCGTACCCAGTTCCCCAAGCCGCACCGGAAGTTCGCGGTAACTGCGCTTGCGATCGCGGTAAATCAGTATGTGAAACGGACAGTTCATCGGCCGGAGCTGGTATTCGGCATCATCCAGCTCCATTCGCTTGAACATGTTTTCCGCGTAGAAATTGTAGTGGCCTGAAGTCTTCCAGAGATCGGCACGCGCAATGTGCGGCGTGTATACGAGGGAGTAGCCACGCGCAATATACTCGTCCCGCATCCAGTCCTCAATGATCTTCCGGATTACGCCACCTTTCGGGTGAAAGAAGATCAGACCCGGACCGGCGAGTTCCTGAATCGAGAAGAGGTCGAGGTCCTGGCCGATCTTACGGTGATCACGCTTCTTGGCTTCCTCCAGGCGTTTGAGATACTCCTCAAGTTCCTTGGGTGAGAAGAAAGCAGTGCCATTGATGCGCTGCATCTTGTGACTCGTCTCATCGCCCTTCCAGTAAGCACCTGATGTAGAAAGCAGCTTAAAAGCTTTCAGTCGTTTGGTCGAAGGAACATGCGGACCGCGACAGAAATCTATGAAGCCCGGACCGAGAGTGTACTCGGTAAAAACGTCGTCGGCCTTCTCTTCAATGAGTTCGCTCTTAAGGAACTCACCCATGTTTCTGTACTTTTCTATACCGTCTGATTTAGACGAAAGACGGCGTTCGAAAGCCAGATCCTGCTTTTGCAGCTCCCACATTTTGGCTTCAATCTTCTCGAGGTCTTCCGGCTGAAACGCCTGTTCCAGATAGAAGTCGTAGTAGAAGCCAGTATCTGTAGGCGGCCCAATACCGAGGCGAACGCCGGGATACAGCTGCTGTACCGCCAGAGCCAGAAGGTGCGCTGTGGAGTGTCGATAGACCTCCAGCGCTTCGGGATTCTTCGATGTCAGGATCTGCAGTGCGGCATCCCACTCAAAGGGACGAGTGAGATCATAAAACTCGCCGTTGACACGTGCGACAACCGCATCGTCGGCCAGCCTGGGGCTGATAGATCTCGCCACGTCGAGCGGAGTTGTGCCTGCGGGTACCTGCTGGTGACTTCCGTCCGGCAGAGTAATGTCGATGCTGCTCATGGTTTTGCGGGGAAACCTCAGCGTAACATCTGTTCCGAGGGGACCAGGTAACCGGATGCTGAGGTGA
>JACMLA010000106.1 GCA_014379815.1 Bryobacteraceae bacterium
ACTTTGACGGGGTCTCGCCGTTACGTTCAGTGGCAATCAGCATCGGTCGGCGTAGCCACGCGGGAGCAACGGAGGTTATACGTCCAAGTGACGGGGATTACCTGTCACAAGCCGACTCCCAAGGAACATCATCCGTTCGGTGCCGCTGGTAGGATCTGAAAACCAAGCTGAGCTGCTTGTCTCCGGAGCCGCATTTCTGCTCGACGCAATGTCTCCTCTTCGCACTTGTGGAAGACACCCTCGTTATACGCCTCCTTGGTGCTGAGCAGGTGATAGATGATTCGCGCCAGTTTGTGTGCTGTTGCTGTAACCGCTTGAGGCTTACCCAGCTTGCGCGTAATCCGGCGGAAGAACTCGCCGAGATAATCTTTGGCGTGGTGCAGCGAATGTGCACCCATCCGGAGCGCCGTGGCGACGCGACTCCTCACGCGCCGGCTCTTCGTATACAGCACTTTGCCGCCGCTGACTTTCTTCTCCGGACATAGCCCGAGCCACGAAGCGAAGGCCGATGCGTTTCGGAACTGGGAAACATCGGTGCCGATCTCGCACAGGATGGTCTGAGCCGTGATCGCACTGACACCGGGAACATTGGTTAGATCAACCCCGAAGATGCGGTAGAGTTCGCCTCGTAAGTCAATGTTCTTCGGTTCGTAACGGCGTCTTTGATACGGCGATGCTTTGGTTCGTTCCGGCAGCGTGGCCGGCGCAGTTTCAGCCGTATTCAATTCGTTCAGTTGCTTTGCCAGCTCCTGATCGGCTTCCGCTACTAATGTCTGGTAGTAACGGAATGCAGCCAGTGATTGCTTGAGAGCAAACAAGTGTTCAGGCCGGTAGTCACCCTCGAGTGATTTGGCGATGGTATCTTCGCTACTCTTCACCCGCGAATGGCAGAGTCGTGCGAGATGGACTGGGTCACGGTCTCCGGCCAGGATTGCGTCGAGAATCCGAAGCCCGCTCAGGCCGGTGATGTCGTTCAGGACCCGATGGATCTGCAGGTTCATCTGGTCGAGAGCTTTCTGGATGTGCAGTACATGCTCGGCCGCCATCTGAATGAGGCTGCCTCGGTGACGCCACAGGGAACGAATTGCGCAGATTACACCGGGAGGCCGGAAGCTGCCTCGCAGCAGACCAACAGAGTGGAGATATTGAATCCACTGGCAATCGGAGACGTCCGTTTTCCTGCCCGGGACATTTTTCACGTGTTGAGCGTTGACCAGGTAAACCTCGAAGCCACGCGTTTCAAGGATCTGGTAGACCGGAATCCAGTAGACACTGGTCGACTCCATCGCGACTGAGTGGATACCGCAGGCCTGCAGCCAGTCTGCGAGCTCATTGAGGTCACGAGTGAACGTCGGAAACCTGCGCACCGGCTGTGAGTCGCGGCCGGCAGCAACAGCAACGAACAATTCGCTGGCGCCTACATCGATACCAGCAGCGTCCGGATGGAGCACTGGCAGCTGGTCACATCTTCGTTTGCTCTTTTTAGACATTTCATCCTCCGGGACTAAACCGGTCGAATGCCCAGGGCGCGAATAAAAGCAAACTCCCAATCGAGATCGGCGCCCGTTAGGACGACGTCATCACACATCTGTACGCAACCCTGGACCCACGCTTATCGGTCGGGCTTTTATATGCACCAATGTCGGCGCGGGCTGTAGCTGTCATTCGACCGGCGTCGACCATCATCGCTCTCCCGACGTTCCTTCGTCATCCTGTCTGGCCAAGGCCAGTGGCACGCTTGTGGGGATTAATCCAGAAGCCGCGCACGGCGCTGAGACTCAATATCAGTAGCACCCTCTCAAATCCCCAATAAATTGTGATCTATACCGCATTTGTGTGCGGCCTGTGTGCCCAATTCCGGGCAGGAGGTGTTTTATGGCCCGGAAAGCAGGGCAGCTCATTTCGCGCGGTTCTCGCACATGGCTCGTTCGCATTTCACTTGGCCGCGATCCGGAAACGGGAACGCGCAAATACCACAACAAAACCATTCGAGGCTCATTCCGCGAAGCGCAAACCTACCTGAGCGGAAAGCTGCAGGAACGCGAGATCGGGCGTCTGCCTCGTGCGGCGGCGATCAGTCTCAATCAATACCTGGACCAGTGGCTCACAACGGCAGCCAAGCCCAGACTCCGGCCCAAGAGCTACATCGATTACGAAGCGCTGTTGCGGCTTCACATCCGCCCCGCCCTCGGGATGCGACCGCTCGGCGCAATTGTCCAGTTCGACATCCAGAGCATCTACGCTCAAATGTTTGAGCGCGGGTTGTCCGCACGAACGATTGAATACACGAACGCGGTGCTCCAGTCCGCATTCCGTCAGGCCGTTCGCTGGAAAATGCTGGTCGAAGATCCGTGCGTTGGTGTGGATCTGCCACGGATGAAGCGGCGAGAGATGGAGGCTCTCAGTGTTGAGGAGTGCAGGCGATTTCTCGGGGCCGCGAGAGAAACGGAATGGTTCGCGCTATTTGCGCTGGCCCTGACCACGGGGATGCGGCCAAGCGAATATTTGGCACTCAAGTGGACCGACCTCGATTGGCAGCGCGGTGCGGCAAGTGTCTCCGGACAATCCAACATTCGAAGGCCGGCTGGCTGTTTGACGACACGAAGCGGAAACGTAGCCGCCGGGTAATCAAGCTCCAGGACTTCGTGGTGAAGGCTTTGACGGGTATTCGGAACACGCAACCCATCGCGTCTGACGCTGGATGCCAGGTGGAGTACGACTTGATCTTTCGTTCCGGTACAGGATCGCCTTTGAGGCAAAGGAATGTGAAGCGCGAATTCCGAAGGCTTCTGGAAACGGCCGGCATACGGTCGATCCGGCTTTACGATCTCCGCCATACCGCAGCCACCTTGGCAGTGGCTGCTGGTGTCTCGGTGAAAGTCATTTCTGATCAACTGGGGCACGCGAGCATTTCGTTCACGCTGGAACGCTACTCCCATGTCCTTCCGAGCATTCAGGACGAGGCAGCTGCGAAAGTCGAGCGCATGCTGCTGGGATCTCTATCGGCTGCGTCGACGCAGGTCCTCGGTGTGCAGGCTGAGCTTCCGGCATTCTGACTACGTCGATTGCGCGATGGTGAACCGTTTGAAGTATATTCGGGGCGCCTGAGGTTGCAATTCACACGTGCCGGGAAAGGAGGTGCGTGCTCCTCATACGAAGAGATGGAGGTCGCGCAGCGGCCTACTCGGCAGGTGCGCTGATCAGGCGTTGCTTTCAGCCAAATTCGACTTTCCTCGGTGCGCACTACCGCCAGTTCGCGCGGCTTCCCGAATCGCTATTCCGGCGACTGCATCGCCGCGATGAGCCGGGCATAGTGGCGCGCTGCGCCGACGCATCTGGCGTGCATGCGGGGGCTCGGTTTCCACTTATAGTTCTTGCCGGTGCGCAGATCCATGCACCAAAGACTAGCGGCGGGCGCATTGAATTTCTCGCGGATGATGATGGCCAGTAATTCCAGATACGCTTTCAGATCGTCGTCGTCCCACTTGGATGCCTGAACATACACATAGCGGGTTTCGCCCTTGTTGTCTGTTGTGCTGAAGTGAGGTAGCCCTCCAAGAGTGACACCCTCAAAAGCGCATCTCTGCTTGGTATCTTCGCGCAGAAAGCTCTGGCCGAAGGTGCCGATTCGCGGATAGAAATTGCTCACGAACACATCGAATCCGGCGCGGTTGTCCTTCAGCGGGTTCGCACCTCGGCCAGCGCCGACCGCTGAAGCCGAAATGGCGAGCTGATTCAAGATCTGATCGAGTTTCTTGCCACCTGTCTTGCAGTGGGCGACGATAGCCTCTCGGAGAGGCAAGTAGTAGCGGTAGGCGTGGAGCTTTCCTTCCTCAATGGAGCGTAGTTCGGTTTCCCATGCTCCAGCAGAAGCATGGACCAAGCGGCTCAAGGGATAGATATGAACTGGAATAGGCAATCGCGTATACCTCGACAACAAATTCGCAAGCAGCCGACTCCTTGATTGTAAACATTCGATAGAAAGAATGTTTGAGGCAAGGCCTGCGAGCTGCGGAGACTGTGCTTTCAATAGCCGGGCAGTTAATCGTAGCGAGACTTGCGGAAAAAACGCTGAGACGGGAGGAGCATTTCGTCTTCACTCTCGGGTTGATCATCGGGATCGGGAGAAGCGTTTTGCTCTTCTACACTGAGAATGGTCA
>JACMLA010000107.1 GCA_014379815.1 Bryobacteraceae bacterium
CGCCCCTGAGCGAGAGCCGGGAAACCAACATCACGGGTACTCTAAGAATGCTGGAACTCGCTCGCGGGTGCACCGCTCTACGGAAATTCGCTCACGTCAGCACAGTCTATGTTGCGGGACTGCAAACAGGCGCGATAGCAGAACGTGTTCACCGCGAGGAGCGGGAGTTCACGACGACTTATGAGCAGACAAAGGCTGAGGCCGAGCGGGAGGTTATCCTAGAGTCGTTCGTACCAGCAGCCGTGTATCGCCTCAGCACGGCGATTGGAGACTCCGCAACCGGGGCAATTCGCCAGCTCAACTGGTTTCATAAGATAGCCCGTTTGGCACAATGGCTTCCAGCATTGCCTGGGGAGCCAGTCCGCAACACACCGGTGGATCTGATCGCTTCAGACTGGTCTGCCGACGTGCTCGAGTTCCTGTTCCAGCAGCGGTTTGAAGCAGGTATTGTTTATCACGTGTGCGCAGGAGAGTCCCACTCTATTGATCTTCCTGATCTCGTTGAACTTCTGTTCTCTGAGTCCAAACGGCGTCCCAAGCGCTCGCTTCACTGCAATGAGTCTCTGCGTTTCCTGCTGCCCCGCCTGACGCTGGAGCAGACATTCAGCACTCGCAACACCGATGTCGGCTTAGCGGGAAGCAGACTACTGGAGAGGCCATCGATTGCCCGCTGGCTCCCTTTGGTGTTGCAGCAACTACGTGCCTGATCGAGTGTGCGCTTCAGAGGTCGATTCCGAAATCCTTCCAGTCAACAGTTTTGCCAGTGGTCATCGCCTCGTGCCCGAGGATAGCGGTGAGGGCTGCTGTTGCGCCAATCTCGATACCGGACGGAGAAGCAGTTCCCTTTCGCACGCAGTTGAAAAAGGCCGTAATGTGGGCGTGCTCGTCTTCGGTTTGCTTAGTAACCAGCTGGCTGGACTGGCCCTTGGGATCCAGAGGGTACATCGTCACGCCACCCATTAGATCGACAGCGCCTTTCGTGCCGTAAACGTAGATGTACTGGCCGCCGCCGGGCAGCATCCGGGGATGGAAGACCATCTGCGTAAACGACATCAGCACCCCCCCTGGATATTCATAGGTAATGCTGCCGGAATCGAAGATCGTGCGGCCGGCCGGCTCATTCTTGTGGAGCACGATGCTGCCCTGCCCATTTGCCTTGACAGGATGCGCGTCAATGGCCCAGTTGGCGAGGTCCAGGTTATGTACGGATTGCTCAATCAGGTAGCCGCCTGATTTGCTGACATCGTAATACCAGTCTCCGGAACTTCCATCGTACGGAAGGTCGGCCGTTGCGTGCCGCTGGGCTTTCATCCAGATCACGTCGCCAATCGCGCCTTCCCGGATCTTGGCGACCGCTTCCTGATACATCTTGACGGAGCGAAGCTGCTGGCCGGCCTGAAAGACCTTTTTGGAGGCTTTGGCCTCACGCATCAAGTCGCGCACCTGCTTCGCTGTGATGCCGATCGGCTTTTCGCAATACACATGCTTCCCGGCCTTTAAGGCGGCAATCGCCATCTCGGCGTGCAGGTGGGGAGGTGTGGCGATGTAGACCGCTTCCACTTCATTCAGGTCGAGAACCTTGCGGTAGTCCGTGAAGGTTTTCGCGTTGTCACGCGCTGCCGCCGTTGCGGCCTTGTCCAGACGATCCGGCTTCAGGTCGCAGACCGCGAGGACCCTCGCATCGGGCTGCGCAAGAACACCCCGAAGCAGGTAGGAGCCCCGGCCACCGACGCCGATAATGGCGGTTGCAATACGATCGGTTGCTGTCTGTGCAAATGCGGCTGTTTCCGCGGCCAATGCGGAGCTGATCAGGAACGTGCGTCGGTTCATAGACTTGATGTCGTAACAGAGTAGCACCGGATTACAGATGCTGTAATTCGTTTCGCGAATTCCTCTGTCCCCCGTTGTGTATTTTCTTCGCCTTTGAAATCATGGGAGCCCAAACCCCTGAACAGGAGAATGTCTTATGGCACTCGGTCCGCAATATTGCAAACAACTGCGTCGTGAGTTACGGCGTCACGCCAACTTTCCGCCGAATCGACCGGTCGCACTTGGTGACTACGGAGTACTGCGGGATGAAGTTTTTGAACGACTGGGCAATGTTCGCCAGTTAGGAATCACGTTCGAGATCATAGAGGGCACTGCCCAAACAACGTTCACGTTCAAGTCCCACGGCTCCGTTGATTTTGCGCTGATCGCGAAAGGAGATGTCCAGCCAGGAGGAATTCCCGCTGTTCGCGCCGGTCTCGAGGTGAAGTTCTCCCGGGCAGAAGCAGTCTTTTTCAACGCCGCAGGTTGTACCGTCAAGGCAATCGACAATGTTGCCGCGGTTGGAACGGCCCTCGTTCAACTGCTGCGGGAGGGTCGCTGGGAAGCAGACTTTCACGTGGTGACCGAACTGAACCTGGCGGCGAAGACAACCGCGATTGCATCTGCGGACAGGAATTCTGAGATTCGGCTGGAAGCAAAGAGCCCTGCTCTGGAAGCGATACAGCTGGGTGACGCCAGTCTCGATCTGCAGGTAAAGCGAAGCCGTAACACTGCGCTGGAAATCGTAACCGAGGGCGGCAACATCCCCCTGATGCAGCTCTCCCGAATTCGCGGCATGCGTCGCGACGAATTCCGTCCTGAGTCTTCGCAGTTTGAGGAGACGGGCCTTCCCTTCACGTTCGCGCCTGACGACGACTTTTCTTTGTCACCGGCTGCAGCGGAGTCTGCTCCTCTGTCGGCGGCAATGCCCGAATTCGCATCCATCCCGGATAGCGAGCCCGAATCCGCAGCGTTCGCAGTCGCAGAGTTGCAGGCACAGCCTTCCGACTTCGAGAAGGACCGCGCTATCAATGCCTATATTCCCCTCCTCCGGGCGAGTTATGCTTTGGCAAATGCGGAGCCGGTCGTGATGCCGCCGGGATACGAAGCGATCGGTGAAATTCGTGCTTCACGCGCCGAGATGGCGGAAGCCGAGGAGCTTCTGGTTCCCGAAGCGCAGGAAGCGGTGCGCAATGATGTCCGCGCAGCAGAATCGGCAGCAGTGCCGGATGCGTTCGGTTTCGTGGTGCGAGAGCAGGCGACCGGCGCCATCATCGTGTCAATCCGCGGCACACTTACTCCTGCTGAGTGGTTGAAAAACTTCACGGCTGTCCCAAATCCATTCAACGAAGTCCCCGGCTTTGGCCTGGTTCACCTCGGATTCGAAAAGATGTGGAGGAGCATCCGCTCAAGCGTTGCGCAGTCCCTTACCGGTGTCCCTTCCGGTACCAGAATCACGGTCCTCGGCCACAGTCTCGGTGGAGCAATGGGCGTGCTCGGCGCCGTAGACATCTGTCGTAATCTCGGCAAATCCAATGTCGATGTCTGCACGTTAGGCGGCCCGAGAGTGGGAAAAGTTCGCTTCCGTAGGAACTTCAATGAGCTTATCGAGAAGTGTTTCCGGCTGACCAACCAGAACGATGTGGTGCCGCACGTTCCTTCTGTGCTCACGGCGTGGAACCACGTGGGCATTGAGATCGAGGTAAATGGCCGGGTGGACAATCCGCACAGCCTGGATGCCTATTTGGCGGGTCTGAGGAACATTGGATCCGTCCGTGAGATCTCGGCAGTTCCGGGAGTCGCAGTACCGGAAAGCATGCTCGCGGGCGGTGTCGTGGGAGGTGTTCTGGGAGCGCGGACCCTATAGTTTCGCCTCGCCAAGGGTGAGGAGAATCGAAGCCTCACCCTCGGCGGTTGCCTGTACTGTCTTCTCAGCCATTCCGGCAGCATCGGAACGGGCGCCAAGAATATACTCGCCCTGGACCGGAAGCGCCAGAGCGAAGCTTCCGTCCTCTCCGCTAAGCATCGCTGTATCGGGCATAGACACCGGCGACGCCACCACATAGATCGAAGCGCCTGCCGCTGGTACACCCTCACGATCCAGGCAGCGGCCGCGAACTACGAACACGGCCCGCTCAGGATCGCTTCCACGCCATCAGGTTATCGAATACGTCTGCGGAAATGCGTGTACCGGAGTTGGATGTCTGGCCACCATAGGCGTGTATCGCGATTCCAATACGTTTCCGGTTCCTGATTACGTAGACACAAGCCCCGCTCTGACCACCTGCCGTGTCTGCGGAATAGAACACTTTCTCAGGCTTTACGCTACCGACTTTGCGTTTGTCATACCAGATTGTTCCGGAGGGCTTGTCACCCGGATAGCCGGCAATGTTCGCAACAGAGTTCAAAAGAGTGGCATCGGACATCACGCCAAACGAAAAGCTACCTAGGTTCTGACTAAAGGCCGAAGGAAGAATAATTGCCCCGTAGTCGGTAACTTCCAGGCCGCTGTCCGCCCAGCCCTTCACCGTGAAGAATTCCGTTGCGGTAATCGCCCCAAAGGGAGCTTGTGAAGCATTCCTGCCCGGAATCACCTGAATCTTTTTCGCGAAACCGTCGCGCCCGGGGATGCCGCTGTTCTTGATAAACACACAATGGCCAGCGGTAACCAGCGTTCTTGGGCTAATAAACCAGCCCGTCCCGATCCACTGGGAATTGTCCGCCGCAGTGATGACAAGCGAAGCGCTTAAGCGCCACGGAAGCTTCTTCGTTTCCTGGATCTGGACGCGTTCGTCAGGACCGAACACGCTCTCAAACTGGGCCGGCGGTCCGAACGAAGCAACGCCAACATCGGGGAGGTTGCTTGTATCAGGTAGCTCGAAGACCTCTGCGCTCTCGAACTGGAGTGACTCCATGACCGGTAGATTTTCATCGGACGCTCCTTCGAGAAGAGTGAGTTCGTCACCCTGTCCGGAATCTCCCTGAGAGATCCGCTCTTCCGCGATCGTCGTTTCCGTCGAGACAATATTCGTGACAGGTGTATGCAAACCGCTGGGCATTGCTTGGTCTCCTATTTGAAGGTGCCTTCGATTGTATTGCAAAAGTAAGAGTAAATTTAAGAACTATGTCCTGGTCCAACGCGAATCTTCTGGCCAATCAGCTTCATGATGCACTAATCGATTTCGACTGGCTTGCCACCAATGAGATCGTCGTTAAACTAATCCAGTCCATCCGCGTCGGGTCTGAGCCGTTCCCGGCAGATAGCGCAAGGCGAATGCTGAACGAACTGCGCCGAAAACGCCGGTTCTCTGCCATGGAGCAACTAGCCGAAGCTCTATTGCTGTCGGGCGTTTCGGCGTCCCGCATTGAGCGGCAATTTGCTCAGTCGCTGATCGATCAGGGAAAATTTGGAGCCGCGCTGTTCGTCCTCCGCCACATGCTGGCGGACCCTCAAACTCCATTCGGAGAGAAAGCCGAAGCTCTGGGACTGACTGGCCGTCTCTGGAAGCAGTGGTACCTCAATCCGGGCCCAAATCCGGGTATGGGTGCAGGGCCAGCGAACGATACCTGCCTGCGCAACGCCATCGGAGCCTATGCTGAGGCGTGGAATACGGACAGGTCGCAGAACTACTGGCAAGGTATCAATGTTTGCGCTTTGGTAGCCCGAGCGGAACGGCATGGCATTCACGTTCCGGGTCAGCCGGAATCCAAGGTTATCGCTGCGGAAGTGAAACAGATTCTCTCCTCTTTGAACGACGGCAACGTGTCTGCCTTTGCGGTTGCGTCAGCTCTGGAAGTGTGTGTGGCTCTTAATGACTACGAAGGGGCTGTCGCAAGACTGGGAGAGTATGTCCGTTGTGCTGACGCAGATGCATTTGAGATCGCCAGCACGCTGCGTCAGTTCCGGGAAGTGTGGGAGCTGGAGGAGCTTACACCTCCTGGTTCGGCGATCCTGCCGGTGCTCCGGTCGGCTTTACTGAAAAGAGAAGGCGGAGATGTCGTGTTCCGGCCGGATCAGATGCAATCGGACGTCAAAGCCGCCTCGAAGCTGGTAAAGGACACGTCGTTCGAGGCAGTGCTGGGACAGGACGGCTTCCAGACTTTGAGCTGGTACAAGCTGGGGCTGGATCGTTGTGCTTCTGTTGCGAGGATCGAAACGAAAGCAGGGAAACCTTTTGGAACGGGATGGCTCATCAAAGGCGAGGACATTCGCGAAAGCCTGCGCGGCGCAACGTTGCTGATCACCAACAAGCACGTGCTGAGTCCAGCTCGGGATGGTGCGCGCTATCCAATTCCCGGAACGACAGCTACCGCGATGCTACCCGGGGAATCGATCGCAAATTTTCAGGTATTGGAAACGCGCATACCCATCCTGGGTGAGGCAGTCTGGACCTCCGACGACTTCGTTCTGGACGCGACGATCGTACGACTGGAGAGCGTGCCAGCAGCCGTCAAACCACTGGAGCTCGAACCCGTGGCGGTAACAATGCAGAAGCCTCCTTCCCGCGTTTATGTGATAGGGCATCCCGGCAGACGCGATCTGGAATTCTCGATGCAAGACAACCTCATGCTGGCCTGCGACGACAAGCTGGTGCACTACCGCGCCCCTACCGAAAGTGGCAGCTCAGGCAGCCCGGTGTTCGAGGACCAAAACTGGCAGGTGATCGCGCTGCATCATGGAGGAGGACCCGCAACGCGTAAGCTGGACG
>JACMLA010000876.1 GCA_014379815.1 Bryobacteraceae bacterium
AACCGGATCAGCGATCACCGCATCGGCCTCACCCTTTACCAGCTCGACCAGATCCTCGCAGGCAATCTTGAGCCTGTGCTTGAAGCGGTAAGCACGTACTTCCAGGCTGAGAAGCTCCAGTAACTCCGATTACCGGAGGTATGTCCTCTGACGCTGCGCACGGCACTGGAACAGGGTACATCCATTCTCTCGGACGCGACCATCTCAGTGCCGCGCCTGACTGCGGAAGTCCTTCTCTGCCACGCCCTCGGTCGCGAACGGGTCTGGCTCTACGCCCACGCCAATGACGAGTTGTCCGAAATCGGCTGGATTCATTACGGACGTTATCTTTACCAGCGCACCACTGGCCGCCCCACACAGTACATCACCGGACGCCAGGAATTCTATGGCAGGGACTTTCGTGTCTCCTCTGCCGTTCTCATACCCAGACCGGAAACCGAGCACGTCGTCACACAAGTGCTTAGGCACATCCGCCAGGGCTCGCGCGTGCTGGATGTGGGCACCGGATCCGGTGCCATAGCCGTCAGCGTACTCCTCGAAGCTCCTGGCGCCATCGTCTTCGCATCCGACGTGTCCCCGCAAGCTCTCGCCCTCGCTGTCGTCAACTCTGCAACGCATGGAGCTCAGGTTAGATTTTTCCTTGCTGATTTAACTGCGGCAGTGGCCAACGCTTCTCTTGATGTAGTTGTTTCGAATCCGCCCTACATTGGCTACGAGGAATCCGCCGGTCTGGCCACCGAAGTTCGCGAACACGAACCCCACCTCGCGCTCTTTGCCGATGAAGACGGCCTGGAAGTATATCGTCGCCTGATCCTGGATGCTTCACGCGTCCTGAAGCCCGGTGGATGGCTTGTTCTTGAGCTGGGACATAGTTCGCTCGGCCCTGTGCAAAGCTTTCTCGATCCTGCGATCTGGTCCCTCCCGGTTGTTACCCCTGACCTCGCTGGCATCCCCCGGGTGTTGGCCGCCGCGCGCAGACCGTCCGAAGAGTAAAACTAAAGCATGCCCGAAACTAGAGTCATGCCAATCAATGGCAACCAGGTTCGGACAATCTTCCACGTGGACATGGACGCCTTCTTTGTCTCGGTCGAAGAGCTGTTTAATCCCGACCTTATCGGCAAACCTGTCATCGTGGGCGGGGGCCCGGATCAGCGTGGAGTAGTGAGCGCTGCATCCTACGCCGCCCGTAAGTTTGGAGTGCACTCAGCTCTCCCGCTTCGCACAGCAGCCCGTCTTTGTCCCCATGCCATCTTTGTCGAAGGCACGCCTGGACGCTACCGTGAGTACTCCGGCAAAGTCTTCGAAGTGCTAAATCGCTTTTCCCCAAAAGTGGAAATGGCATCGATCGACGAGGCCTACCTCGATCTCACCGGGACCGCCCGACTTCTCGGACCTCCTCTAAAGGCAGCCCAAAGTCTTCATCATGAGGTAAAACGGAGTACCGGACTGAACTGCTCCATCGGAATTGGGACCACACGCCTTATCGCGAAGATTGCTTCGGACCAGGCGAAGCCCAACGGCATGCTCTGGATCCCGCCGGGTGTGGAGCAACCCTTCCTCGCTCCGCTTCATATCCGCAAGATACCAGGAGTCGGCGCTAAAACAGAAGCACGGCTGCGGCAGTACGGCATCACGCACATCGGTCACCTCACAAAACTGGACGACACGTTCCTGAGCGAGCTGATGGGTAAGTGGGGTCTGGCGCTTGCCGGCAAGTCACGCGGTCTCGACGCGGGTGGATACTTTGAAGGCGCGGTCGCCGAGGAAAACGATCCCCGGTCTATCAGTCACGAGCACACGTTCGGAACCGATCTGCGAGATCCTGAACTTCTTGAAGCCACTCTCGCCCGCCTCTCGCAAATGGTGGGGCGTCGTCTTCGGGAACAGCAGCTTCACGCCCGCACGTTGCAGATCAAGCTTCGCTACTCCGACTTTTCCACGTTCACCCGTGCACACACTCTGGACCACGCCACCCAGCTCGACATCGACCTTATCGAGCATTCGCGGTTGCTGTTTCGGCGAAACTGGACGGGCCAGACAATCCGCCTGCTGGGTGTGCAGACCTCCGGACTGACAAACACGGAAGGGCAACTCGATTTGCTGGAAGAAGAGAAGTCGCGAAAGTGGCGTCATGCCCTGACTGCGGTAGATAAATTAAGAGATCGGTTTGGGGAAAAAACCGTGTCGGTAGCATCCGGAATGAAGGGCCAATACGCCGATCGTGTTCACGAGAATCCAGCTGGTTTGCCGGGTAAGAGGAAGGGCCCTTCCGTCCCAAAAAACACAGAAGCCGCGTCCGGTGCACCAATTGGCCCGGATCGCGGCCCAAACAACGAGGCCTGAGAAGAAGCTACTTCTTCTTATCCGCGTGATCCATTTTGTCCGCGTGGTCCATCTTGTCCATCTTGTCGGCTTTCTTGGTCTTCTTCTTCGTCTCTTTCTTATCAGCCATCTTGTCGTCAGCGGCAAACGAGGAAGCGGCAGTTCCCAGAACCAGGGCCAGGCCGAGCATGAGTATCGAAATCTTCTTCATGATGTTCTCCTAAACTAGCTATGACGGCTATGTCGTCAACTGCAATCCTCGCAGTACTAGGTTAACGGTACCTTAACGGACCGTTAAATATCCTTCATTTGCGGCGCTCAGAAATCGCGTTGACGCGGGCTAAAGAAAAACTTTATCGCGATAAGTTATTTAGAAACAACAGCTTGGATTTTCGCATAGCCGTGGTTCTGGCATAAAACGAACATACCCCTTAGTACTATTGCTTGCGTATGGAGCGACTACTATATCGCCTCGCCGAAGATTCCGCCGTGACTCCGGCCCGGGCTGCTGACGAATTAGACAAGATGATTTCACGGATCATACGAAAGCTCCGAAATGGCTGTCCTGCTCGATTGCCTGGATTGGGCACTTTTGAGCCGGGCCGCCAAACGGTGTTTCAACTGGAGGATGTAAATGCGAAAAGCCAGCCACGGTCTCGGCGCAAAGCTAGCCCGGATTGTTAGGCAGTGCGTCCTCGAAGGCCATGAGGTAAACCTCGATGGTCTTGGAACGTTTGCTCCGGATAGTTTCTCCGGCCTCAATTTCATTGCCGAAAGCGCGCCCCGAATCTTTATCGCATACGCTCAGGAGGACGTTGTGAAGGCATTCCGGCTCGCTGATGATCTCGAGGCAGAGGGACTAAAACCATGGATCGACAAACGAATGCTGGTACCAGGTCAAAGCTGGCAACGCGCGATAGAACGGGCGATCGAGAGAGCCGATTTCTTTATCGCCTGCTTCTCGGAGCATTCCATCGCAAAACGGGGACAGTTCCCTCATGAAGTGCGATACGCACTGAACTGGGCCGATAGCATGCCGCTTGACGATAACTTCGTCATCCCGGTGCGCTTCGAACTCTGCGAAGTGCCCAGCCGCATCCAGAGCATGATTCACCATGCCGATCTGTTCGAACACTGGTCGGACGGGGTTGGCCAGTTAGTCGAAGCTATCTGGTCAGAGTTCGGCGAGCGCTTGAACCGCTACTGAGCTTTCCCCATCGAGCCAAGCTTCTTGCGAATCTCCGCTGCCTGCTTACCTTCAGGCTGAAGCTTCAGGTATTGTTCCCACGCTGTCCTGGCCGCACCGGAATCGGCCAGCTTCATCTGGGCCTCACCCAGCCTTAGAAATGCCTCGGCAGCGTTCGGGTCCCAGCGGGTGGCTTCCTCAAACCGGCGCGCTGAAGCTTTGAAGCTGCCTCTGCGAAAGTAGAAGTTGCCTATCTTCAATTCTTTAGCGGCCTGAAGCGGATTCAGGACGTAGGTTCTCTGGTCCGCCGGGCTGAGATCCTCTTCGGGCGGTTCGGGCGGTTGCTGAGGCGTGGAGGACCCTTGGTAACCCCAAAGCATGCTCGCCAGAACAAGTGTCAGCAGTGCCACGTCTATAAGTCTACCGGGGCAGCGAGATTGAATTCACCGGCCGCAAGACGCCGCACGAAATCTACATCACCCTCGAGAAAATCGTAAGCTGGAAGTTTTTCTATCGGCTCCCATTCGATTCTTTCAAAGGCCAGAGCTTGCGGTTCCCCACTAAAGACAGTCACCTTATGAAACACCAGAAGGATCGTTGCGCGTTTCGGGTAAGACCACGTGTACTGAACCACTTCCGGTCCAATGCGCGCCTGAATTCCCAATTCCTCTTCCAGTTCCCGCGCCAGTGCATCCTGTGTTGTCTCACCGCGCTCGATCTTCCCTCCCGGAAATTCCCACTTCAAGCCATGCGAGTCCGACTTCTTCCGCTGCCCAATCAGGAGCTTGCCGCCACGCACAATCAGCGCAGCAGCAACCTTGATTACAGGCCTCCGGGGAACTTTGGGGTGGTCCGGCAACTGATTCCATTGTACGCTGCAAGCCAGTTTTCGCCGGTTCTGCTACGCTGAGAGCAGTAGTTGTGTATAGCGCTGAACTTCTCGATCATTTCGCTAACCCCCGTAATGCAGGCCACTTAGAGGCGCCGGCAATCAGCGTGGAAGTTGTGAACCCTGCCTGCGGCGATATCCTTCGTCTGGCCGTCCTGTGGTCTGGTGATGTCGTAGAGCAAGCTGCGTTTCAGGTACGCGGATGCACCGCCGCGCTGGCCGCCGGATCCGCCCTGACCGGTTTGATCAAAGGTCGTAGTCGCCGGGAACTCGCCCACTTTCAGCCTTCGGAACTCGAGGAGGTCCTCGGAGGTCTCCCGACCGCTTCGAGGCACGTAACTGCGTTGTGCGCCGATGCTATTAAAGCTGCGTTGAAATCTTAGACCGCCTTCGCCGTCCAATCAGATGAATTATGTCGTTTCACACCCGCTTCGTCCCTGCTCTGCTCCTTACTGCGAGCCTCGCGTTTGCTGCAAGCGCCACAGTTGCTGATCCATTTGTCGGCAAATGGCAGCTTGATAAGAAGAAAACTCAGGCTAAAGGCGCTCCGGAAGAGCTTCAGTTTGAAATCAAACCGAAAGGTGACAACTCAGTAATTATCAAGTCGAAGTACTCTGAACCAAAAAGCAATATGTACCCTCTACTCTGGGTCGGCGTGATGACCTACGAGTTGCCTCTCAGCATCGACGGCTCCGAAAAGCAGAACCAGATCGGCCCCTTCGTTCACGTCTCTAAAACTCAGATTGAAGGTAAGATCATGACCACTGACTGGACTGCCACTCTGGAGGAAAGCAATGTCCAGGGCAAGTGGATTCGTACTGTGTCTGATGACGGCAAGGAGATGAATCTCGAAATCATCGCCAAAGCTTCCGACGGCCGCAACATGGATCAAACGCTGGTGTTCCGGAAACGCTAACAAACACCGGCGCGCAGTTGCTAGTAAGTCTCCAGTGTCGTTTTGTCTGGATCGGGCCGCACCGCAAGACGGCCCTCAGCCGAGTAGGCGTCGTGCTTTGAAAACATCCATCGGTGGAGATCTGGCAGAGTCGTCAGGTTTGCCGCCAGAGCAAGAATGTTCTGCAGAGATTTTTCTTCCCGTAGCCTGCGCGAATCTCGTAGTTCCGGACTCATGCCGGCGTCGGGCGAAGCAGCAAACTGCAGATTGAATTGACCGGGCCCGATACCGTAGATCCACTTAAAGATTGCTCTCGTTCTGCGCATGTGGAAGTCCGACGTAATGATCAGCAGGGTCCGCCACCGGGCAGGGTCCGCATGAAGAATCCGGGAGAAATAAGCGTTTCCAATCGTGTCGAGCGATAGTCCTTCAAGGCGGATCCTGTCAGTGGGAACACCCCTGCTCGTCAGGTACCGCGCACCTGCAACGCATTCCTGGATGGGATACCCCAGCCCATCGATTGGCGGAGGAAGATGCGGAGTCGCCTGACTCAGGCAAAGAAACACACCACCGCTGTCCATTTGAAGCGCCAGATCAAAGCGTGCCTGAGACCATGGCGGCAAGACTCCCCCTGCTCTTACACCTCCGCCAGGCACCACTATCGCGTCGGTCTGCTTCATAAGCGCATGATATTCTAGACTTAAGTGATGAGCCGGTAGCTCAGCTGGTAGAGCACCTGACTTTTAATTAGGTGGTCGCGGGTTCGAGACCCGCCCGGCTCACTTGCCTATTCCTCATCCAATCCCCAGACGAGGCATCGTAGACTAGAGAGCATGCGGATGTGGCGAAATTGGCAGACGCGCCAGACTTAGGATCTGGTTCCCGAGAGGGAGTGCTGGTTCAAGTCCAGTCATCCGCACCAGGATCTGTTGAGTGATCGACAACACGCTCGCAACAGCAATCGTCTCCGCCAGCAGCGCCGTCATTGTGTCCGTCACCGCTCTGGTCTTGAATAACAAGGGGTTCGACGATGTAAACAGGCGCTTTGACGACGTTAACAAACGCCTGGACCGCATTGATCGCGCGGTAGATGTCATCCAGTCGGACCTGAAAGAGTTCTACAAGAACATCATTCGCTTAAACGAAAAAACCGGCCTTTCTTAATCATGAGCGTCATTCCAGTTCTGTAGTTTTCCAGGGACCTACCGAAGTTCCGATAATCAGCGTCTCCCCCTCGCAGCCCTCAAAGTGCTCGACACCGGCACGGACCACAAAGAAGCCTCCCGCGCCAATCCGCCGGACTGCATCCTTCCTCATCCGCCTGCCCCATCCAAGCAACAGAGTCCCCCGAACCACAACCACGTGAGCGTCCTGCGTGTGGTGATGTCCCCCAACCCACAAACCGCTGGGCATCTGAAAGGCATACGTGAATAGCGATCCCGCGCGATCGCGATCCCCCTCCAGAACGGCATACTTCGCACCGCCCCTCTCCTCCCGTTGCCACTGAATCTCCAGAGGCGACCAAACAAGAGATTCTGCCTTCTCTGCAGCGCCTCCACTCGTTACCGCCAGCCCCGTAGAACCAAACATCAAGTGCCGTCTCGTCATAGCGGCAGTATGCCGTTTCACGAGCCAAAACCAAATCCGAATCTTGCGGTTAAAGTCCTCGCAAAGCTAAAAGTGGCGTTGCAAATTAGTTCACTCGGTATCTGGCCTTTAACGCAAAGGGAGCAATCTCAGCGTCAAACAGGTCTCCGCCTGTACGAACCATTTGATAGGTGCCCCGCATCACCCCAGTCGGCGTCTCCAGATGACACCATGACGAATACTGGTAAGACTCTCCCGCCGCCAGCACCGGCTGGTCTCCCACCACACCAGGGCCTTTCACTTCACGGACATGCTCCAGCGCATCGGTGATGATCCAGTGCCGGCTCATCAGTTGCACAGTCTCTGCTCCCTGATTGGTAATCCGAACCGTATACTGAAACACCCATTCGCCCTGAGCAGCACGCGATTGTTCTGGTGCGTGTCGGGATAAAACTTCTACCCGCACGCCCTCGGTTACAGCGTCGGATACTACCGCGGGTTCTGATCCCGGATCAGCCATGCTTCGAGTGTAATCCGGCTCAGTCGGTGCTAATGACGAGGTTCCGGGTATCGTAGCGGGTGAGGCAACATTGACAAGCGGAAAACCGGTTCACATTGTCCTTCCCGAAGGTACAAAGGTACTTGTAAACCGCAGTGGACGCGTCGGAGTCGTATCGCACGTGCCAGACGTTCCTCAGGATCCCTACCGGGTTCGATTTGCTGACTCGGCTGAGGAGAATTTCATGCGAGCCGACCTCAGAATCTTCAAGCACGTCCAGGCGGAGATCCCCCTGGTGGTTGATCCCGCAGGCCTGCTCAAATTCGTTCAGTATCGGTGCATCGTTGGCTCTACCGCCTATGGTTTAAGTCAGGTAGGTTCTGACGTGGATCGCCGTGGTTTCTACCTTGCCCCGGCAGATCTCGAGTGGTCTCTATCAGGCCTTCCCGCGCAACTTGAAACTGACAGCGAAGAAGTGTACTGGGAACTGGAGAAGTTTATCCGGCTGGCTCTGAAAGCGAATCCGAACGTCCTCGAATGCCTGTACTCGCCAATGGTGGAAACGTGCACGCCGATCGCTAACGAACTAATTGAGATGCGCCATGCTTTCCTGTCCAGACACGTTCATCGCACCTATAACGCATATGTTCTGTCACAATTCACTAAACTCGAGCAGGATCTGAGAGCCCACGGCCAGATCCGCTGGAAGCACGTGATGCACCTGGTGCGACTCCTGCTTTCGGGTATTGTTGTGTTGACCGAGGGCTTTGTCCCGGTAAGTGTGGAAGGCTGTCGCGAACACCTGCTTGCAATCCGCAGGGGCGAAATTCCCTGGGATCATGTTGAGCGTTGGCGACTCAGCCTCCACCGGAAGTTTGACGACGCCCTCGAATCTACCCCTCTCCCCGAACATCCTGACTATTCGCGCGCAAACCAATTCCTGATCAGGGCTCGTCGTGCTGCCGCCTCCGCGGAGTACGGCCGGTGATCGACTACGACCTGCTGCGCAGCGAAACCCAGTCGCATCGATATCCGTTGCTCTTCACAACGATCAGCGGCGCGCACTTGTATGGCTTTCCCTCAGCGGACTCGGACTACGACCTCCGTGGCGTTCACGTGCTGCCTGCGAGCGAAGCCGTCGGACTCCTGCCGAAGCAGGAAACTGTGGAGTCCAGCCTTCGTGCCGGGGTAGAGATAGATCTGGTCACCCACGACGTTCTCAAGTTTTTGACCATGTTATTGAAGAGGAACGGATACGTGCTGGAACAGCTTTACTCGCCCTTGGTTGTGCACACTACTTCGGAACATGCTCAATTGAAGGCAATCGCAGCCGGTTGTGTCACACGTCACCACAGTCATCACTATCTCGGGTTCGCAGCAAGCCAGTGGGAGTTGTTTCGCAAAGAGGATCCACCCCGAGTGAAGCCATTGCTGTATGTATACCGGGTTCTGCTAACCGGCATTCATTTGATGCGCACGGGTCATGTCGAGTCA
>JACMLA010000877.1 GCA_014379815.1 Bryobacteraceae bacterium
GCTTCCACCTGCCGCTGGTCCTGCGCATCGTTTCGAGCGGGTTGCCAGTAGTCCTTGTGATCCGGATTGGTTCCGTTGGTTAGCGCCGAGCCTGTCATATCGAGCAAGTCGAATTTCTTCCCTTCGATGGACAGTACGCCGGGCTGTCGTTTCGCAGAAATCCACGCGGCGAGAGCTGGAAGCATGCGGGAAACGCCGGTGACGCTGAGGCCGGATTTGGTGAGGAAGCCCTTCGTGACCGTGGCTTGCGGATATTCAATGGCAGCGTAGCTGTCCGAAGTCCTGGCCAGGCTGACTGCATAACCGCGAACTAGTTCGAGGAACATCACTTCCGCGAACGCATTCAGCGATGAGGTCGACGCTGGTTTCTGTGCTATGGCTGCGCAAGGCAGCGTCGCGATAAACTCTCGGCGAAGCATGCGGTAATTATCGGCTATCGCAGGGCTGGAGCCCAGACTGTAGCCGCTTACACTGGTGTGGTTGCCTCAAACATTGCCCAGCGCTTTGACAGAGTTTCCTGCGTCGAGACGAGCGCTTGCCGGCTTTTTCCTCTCGGGTCTTATCCTCTCTTTTCCAGGCGCCATTTTGCCCGCATGGGGTTATCACCTTCAGCCTCGGTTTGTGACAATTGGCAACTATTTTCTGGCAATTGTGGCCGGAATGTTGATTGCTGTCAGAGTCTCGAATATTGCTCTCAGATCACGAGGCTCGGGCCAAACCCTCATTGGGGCTTGCGCAGCGACTTTCCTGTCGGTGCTGCTTCTGTCTTTCACCGCACCACCGGTGAAAGAGACATGGAGGATACCCTGCCTCGCTGGAATCGGGTTTGGCGCGGGCCTTCTGAACACTGCCATATTTCAGGCGATCTCGCCGGCTTACCGTCTCAATCCTGCTGCGACTGTGAATCTGGCTGGCATATTCTTCGGCCTGGGCTCTTTTGTGAGTCCTCTGCTGATCGCGGCGACGTTTAATGTGAATGCGCCGGCCGCTTTTCTTTACCCGGTCGCCTCGATCCCTGCGCTGTTTGCGTTGTTCTACCTCAAATACGGCATGCCGCGCGAACGGATTCTGCCAGGCCGCCCATTGAAGGAGGTCGCGCGGGAATTTACGATTCCAGGCGCGATCCTCTTAAGTCTCGTCCTTTTCTTTCACTTTGGAAACGAGTGGGCCATTGCAGGATGGCTCCCACTTTTTCTGATCCTGCGCCTCGGCCTGAGTCCAGTCGCGGCGTTAATTCTGCTGGCAGCGTACTGGCTGGCTTTGCTGCTCGGGAGAATCGCCGTTCAGGCGTTACTTCATCGTGTTTCACATCCAAAATTGCTGCTAGGCAGCGTATTAGCTTCGCTCTTCGGCTGTGTCATGCTCAGCCTTGCCAGTAATCTGTTTGGAGCGTGGTGCGGAACATTGCTGATCGGTTTGGGTTTCGCGCCTGTCTATCCGCTGGTGGTGGAAGCTATCGGCGCACGTTTTCCTCACTATCATCCCGGGCTTTTCAATGGGATCTTCTCAATCGGGCTCACTGGCGGAATGCTTGCTCCGGCTATGCTGGGCTATTTCTCAGAGTCGTTCGGCATCAGAGTGGTGATGCTGTTGCCTGCGGCGGGCACGTTTGTCGTGCTGATTCTTATTTTGATCATCTGGCTCGAGGCCTGGTTCACGGAGAGGACCTCAGCCCGGAGCTCTGCCAAAGCAGGCGGATAGCGAGATAGACTGCGCCGAGCGAGGCGATTGTACAATCACGGTCAATGCGCTCGCTTGCAGTCCTGGTTGCCGCTTGTGTTTGTTCTGCCGCCGACCTGTCCGATCGAATCCGTGAGATCATGACCGCGGCGCCGGAGGCCCAGCAATGCTTCTGGGGTATCCGGGTCAATGACGCTGAATCCGGTGACGAAATTTTCTCCCTTAATGAGAACAGGTTTTTCGTGCCTGCCTCGAATACTAAGCTTTTCACGACCTCCCTGGCTTTGCTCCGTCTCGGACCTGACTACAGGTTTCGCACGAAGATCGAGGCCGACTCTCTTCCCGATGCACAAGGTCGCGTGCATGAGTTGCGACTTATAGGCGGGGGCGATCCGAACCTTTCCGCGAGGCTTCTTCCTTACAACAAAGACGAAACCGGTGCGGATCCTCTGGCGGCCCTGCGGGCTATGGCGGATCAGGTGGTGGCGCTGGGGGTGCGGGTGGTCGGGGGTGAACTGACCGGCGATGACACCGCGTACTTGTGGGAGCCCTTCCCAGACGGGTGGTCTGTGGACGATCCGGTCTATGAATACGGAGCTCCGGTGAGCGCACTCACCATGAACGACAATTCGTTTAAGGTCACCGTTTTGCCAGGAGCCAGTGTGGGGTTGCCGGCAACGCTCACGTTAACTCCTACACTCGAGTACCTTACAATCCACAACCGCACTCAGACGGTGGCGATCGGCCCCGCACGGATTCGATACTCCCGCATTCCGGGTTCGCGCGATCTACTCGTCAGCGGCACAATTTTGCTCGATGCCGGGGAGCCCCTGACTGCGGTACTTGCAATCGACGACCCGGCCTTGTTCGCGGTGGAAGCACTGCGCAAATTGCTGGAGGAGCGCGGAGTTCGAATCGAAGGCCAGTCACGGGCAATTCACCGCCGTCCGGACGAGGACGCTTCCGGCTGGACAGGAACCGAGATCGCCTCCCATGAGTCCGCGCCGCTGTCGCAAATTCTGCAGGTGATTAATAAGGTCAGTCAGAATCTGCACACCGAATTGGTGCTTCGCGAGATCGCGCGTGTAAAGAACGGCGTGGGTTCGCGCAGTGGAGGCCTGAA
>JACMLA010000108.1 GCA_014379815.1 Bryobacteraceae bacterium
CACAAGGCCCTTCCCTGAAGCAGAACGGCGGTAATCCGGTCGGCCAGCGTCTGCGTCTGTACTTCCAGCGCGGCCCGGGCAGATCCGGCTTCAGAGGCTAGCTCAGCCTTCGCTTCCCGTACCGAAGTTTCGGCACTCTGGCGAGCTTGGGAAACCTGCGCTTCCGCTTCCTGACGCCACACGCGGCGTTGCTCTTCCTGTTCTTTATAGATGTCGTTGCGGGCTGCCCGAAGTTGTTCCTCGTACGCCGCAGTGGAAGCACTGGCCCGATCCAGAGCCTGCGCCGCAAGGGCTCGGGCACCCTCGGTCGCTTCCCTGCGCCGCGCGAGAATCTCATTCAGTGGGACGAAAAAAACCTTGGTGAGGTAGAAATAAATGAACAGGACTATGAAAAACGTCGGCAGCGCCTGGATCAGAAGCTGGCCTACCGCTTTTAAAGTGTCATCCATCGATTTGAAAATGAGGTGAGGGGGCGGGATCCAGCAGAAGCCTTATCCCAAAACATCAAATTTAACATACCCTCAAACATCCCGCAATTCCCTTCCCGCCACTGGCAGCGTTGCGTTATGCAGGAGATTTCAAAGAATTCCCCCGTTTGCCTGTATGTTTTGGCCAGAAATCCAGCGCGCTTCATCGCTGACAAGAAATGCAACGACATCTGCTACATCAGCAGGCTGCCCGAGCCGGCCCAGAGGAGTCTGTGCGACCAGAGAATCGATCGCTTCTTTCGGCATGATCAGTCCATCGGTATCGGTTACGCCGGGAGAGATCAGATTGACCGTAATTCCTTTTGGCCCAAGTTCCTTTGCCAGAGCCAAAGCCAACTGCTCTCCCGCAGCTTTGGTCGCTGCGTAAACACCTCCGCCGACTACGGGCATTTTGGTTCCACCCGTAGAAAACTGCACGATTCGGCCATTGTTTGTGACCGTGCGCGCGGCCTCCTGCAGAACGTGGAATACACCCTTCACATTTAAGGCAAAGATGCTGTCGAATTCATCGCTGCTAACGTCAACAATCGGTTTGAAGAACGACGTTGCCGCGACACTAACGACGATGTCGATAGCCCCGAACTTCTGAATCGCTGCCCCAAACAGGCCACGAATCTCGTCAGGCTTGCTCATGTCGGCCTGGACGGAGATTGCCTGAGGGCCGGCAGCCTGGATCGCCCTGACAACCTCCTCTGCCTTGTCCCGGTTCCCGGCATAATTGACAACGACGTTTGCACCGTTACGACCGAGCTTTTCGGCAACCGCGCGGCCAATTCCACGCGAAGCACCGGTCACCAGAGCAGTCTTACCTTCCAGATTTCTCATTTAAGTCTCTCCTTTTCTGTCCCAGCAAAGCGGATCCAGGCTCAAGGCGCAGGCCTCGCGCCTCTGCTGGTCAACCATAAGACAAGCTTATCGGCACCGCTGCGCTTGGCGGCTTGTACGGGTGTCAGATGGTCATAGCCAACCCAGTTAAGATCTGCTCCGCGACCAAGTAGAAGCTCGGCCGTTTCCCGCTGCCCGCCATGGCAAGCGCACCAGAATGCACTGGTAATCTCGTCCGATGATGGTCGTGGATCTTCAGAAAGGTGTTGTTCCATGCGGCTCGTCAAACCCAGGCCCGCGGCTTGCCACAGATTGGTTCTCGCACCTCGTTCGATGAGCCGCCCCGCGGCTTTCCACTGGGCAAATGCCACTGCGTCGGCGAGGGGTGTGCCGTTAGCGATAACACCGCCCTGCGCTTCGAGATTCGCCCCGTGATCGAGTAGGGCGTCCAGAGCAGGGACATCATCACTGCTGGCCGCCCAGTGAAGCGGTGTTTCTGTATGCGGGCCGACAAACGTAGCGTTTACATCGGCACCCAATCCGATGAGAAGAGCGATGGTCTGCGCGACATTAGGGAAGTTTCCAGGCCAGTCAGTAGCAACGTGCAACAGAGTGCGGCAGTTCCCGGTGGCATCGACAATCCGGGCTGTCGAGAGCTCAGGATTTTCGCTTAGCAGCTTTCTTAACGTCTCTACGTCGCCGGTACGAACCGCATTGGCCGCTCCGGTCGCAGTAGGCTCTTCGATCCGCATAGACAGCATAATGTTTTGCTCCTCCACTCTTGGTCTGTTCCCGGCAGTCTGTTGCTCTCGTCAATTTTGGCCCGCGCCCCGGGTGATACGAAGATCGGCAAAATAGCCCTCGGCCTCGGGACCAAGCCAAAGCGCGATCCGTCCTCTACCCCCGCCAAGCTTCAGGTCGTTCACAATCAGAGCCGGCTGACTTGCGCCATGGAGATACAGTCGGGCTTTGGTGCCGCTGACGACCACCTTAACCTTAGTCCATTCTCCAGGCTCGAGATCTGCGTACGACTCGTACTTCTCCGGCTCCTCTTTGCGAAGACGAAACCACGGAAAGTCAGGGTGCGAAGAGTACTGCACCGAGTGATTCCGCCGCACCTGATCCTCAGCTCGACCGTTAGTCGGGCGAATGTAGATGTATTCGAATCTGGCCCCATCGCCCTGAACCCGGAACGCGACTCCGACGAAGCCACGGGCAGCCTGGGAGGCGGAAGAAGTAGGCTTACCAGCGATTTCCAGCTCGATGATTCCATCTTCAAAGTTAGAATCGCGAACAATTGCGAGCAAACCCGGGTCATCTGGACCAGGCGCCTTCGGGGCACTGGCTTCCGTCAGTTGAACCGCAGACTTTCCCCGGTACTGCATCGCAGAGGCCTTAACCCGCAGGAGCTGGAGGCTCCCTTCGCTTGCCAAGTCCAGCGGGACCGTTTGGCCTGTTGCGGAAAAAGTGAAGAAAGCAATCTGGGCCCACGCTAAGGATGATGGAACAAAATAACTGTTTCGCACGACTCGGACTCCTTTGGGAAAAACTTGGGAACTGCTATCTGGGAACAGTACCCCGCACCGCCCAGACACGCGCAGGAAGAGTTAAAGCTTGACTCTCCTCAGTAACAGCCAAACGTTGCTTCACGGTGTCCCGAAGTGCCTGCACCTGCTTCTCGTCCAGCGACCGCACGTATGTCCCCGCTGGCCCCTGACCCAAAAGGAAAGGGTCCCAATAATCTCGGAACGACGCGAACTTCATGCTGATATCCAGTGGCTGCTCTCGAACGTTCTCCAGCCCGCCCTGTTTCCATAATTGGGCCAGATCACCAGAGCGGCTCAACTTCATATACTGCTCGTCTCCTTTATTGACTTGTGGATCGAGGCTGACGGTGGCCTCCCAGAATGCCCGGAGCATTTCCATGCGTCCACCGTAGTCCCAGACCGCGGCTGAAATACGGGCTCCGGGTTTGGTAACGCGGCGTACCTCTCGCAACGCTTGCGCCGGATCAGGAATGAAGTTGAAGACCAGTAACGAAACGCAGGCGTCGAACGTTCCATTCGCAAAACGCAAGCGTTGCGCATCACCCACTTCAAAAGTAGTCCGCTCGGGAAACTGCCTTTTACTCATGGCATAGGCAACATATTCTTCGGACGGATCGATGCCTGTTACCCTGGTCCCTCTCTTGCGCCTCGCAACCTCAAAGGCCAGCGATCCTGTACCTGAGCCGATATCCAGCACCTGTCCTGCCTCGGAAACTGCGGCAAACTGCACCAGCAGCGGAGCGACCAGACGGCTCCAGCGCCCCATGAAACGCTCATAACTTTCCGCGTTCCCAAACATTTTTGGTCCTTCGTTCTGCCCTTGCAGCAGCGGGCCCGAGCAGGCGAGGAAAAACGTCCGTCGCGATATAGACGTGGTGGCCATGATCCCGCATACTTTACCGCATGGAAGTCGTGCTGCCTCCAATAGTCGATCCAGTCGGCGAAGCGTTGCAGTTTCTGCGGATCAGCGGGACGTTCTACTGCCTCTCAGAGTTCACTGCACCATGGTCGCTGGATGTACCGCCTATCAATCGCAGCCTCATGCTTCACGTGGTGACGTCCGGCCGCTGCTGGGTCGAGACCAAAGGGCGCACGCCACGACTTGTCCAAACGGGTGACCTGGCTCTGGTTCCACATGGCGATGGTCATGTCATGTCGAGCGAACCGGGACTCCCCGCCGTCAAGCTTTTCGACCTCCCACGCGTCCAGGCAAGCGAGCGTTATGAGCATGTCCGGATGGGTGGAGGCGGCGAACCCTCGAACTTGATCTGCTCGCTCTTTCAATTCGATCATCCGGCGGCGCATCACTTGATAGAGCTGCTGCCGCATTTGATCGTCGTCAATGCATGCAACTCGCCGCACGCGGACTGGGTCCTAAGCACTCTCCGTCTCATGGAGACCGAGGCACGTGAGTTGCGGCCGGGGAGCGAGACCGTAATCACGCGACTCGCCGACATCCTTGTGATTCACGCAGTCCGTTGCTGGATCGAGCAGGAGCCGTCTGCCCAGACAGGTTGGCTGGGTGCTCTGCGCGATCCACAGATTGGACGAATTATCGCGCGCATTCACCGGCAGCCGGAACTGGCTTGGACACTTGAGACTTTGGCGGCCGAGGCTGCGATGTCGCGTTCAGCCTTTGCCGCACGGTTCACGGAACTGCTTGGCGAACCGGCGATGCACTACGTCGCGCGGTGGCGAATGCTTACAGGCTTAAGCTGGCTGCGCGAAGGAGACGCAACGGTGGGCGAGATCGCGCTGAGACTGAACTACGAATCGGAGGCGGCGTTCA
>JACMLA010000878.1 GCA_014379815.1 Bryobacteraceae bacterium
GGTTGCGACAGTGGCTGGAGTCCGGACCCAATCGCTGGCTCGTTTGAGGGTCGCACGGTGACCCGCATGCTAACGTCTTAGGGTGTCGAATCCGGCGAACCAGATAGAACTGCAGCAGGATGCGATCTGGTTCCGTGTTTTCCTAAAGCTTCTCGCCGGTGGGTTTGGGCTAACGGGGTTGCTGCTCCTCGCTCTTGGGTTGACTCTTCCGGCACCAGTCATCGACTGTGTTACCGGAAAGCCCTGCGTGGGTGACAAGGCACTCTTCACGATCGAGGCATCCGATCTCGAGAACCGTAGCGACCAGTATGTTCGACAGGCGATCCGAACAGGAGCGCTGTTCTTTGGAACGGTCAGTCTCCTGCTGATGGCCGGCGCTTTGTTCTTCCGGCCTCTGCTGACCTTACTCTCGTGGCCGGTTGCGCAAGCGGGCATCGCAGTTTTATTTATGATCGTCTGCCTGATGTACGCTCTGCTGCACTATGCATTCGCAGCACCCTGGTATGACGTCGCGAAGTTGCAGACCGATCCGGTTTCCGTGCCGGTCTTTGGCAAGCGATTCCTGTTTATCGAGGTCGCCAAAGCATTTCGCTTAATAAGACCCGCTTTCACGTATGTGCAGTCGTTTGTGCTCAGCCAGATGGTCGCCTCGGTTTTCGCGGCGCTGAGCCTTGCTCTGTTGTTTCACAGACGATTTGGCTATCGCGGAATTCTGCCTGGCTCGCTGCTATTTCTGGCCTGGATCTGGCCTACGTATGCGTATCGAAATTTCTACGATTTCGCCATCGCGGGGTTCTTCGCTTTGGGATTCACTGCAGTGCTCGCCGGATGGCCTGCCGTCTACGTCCTGACCATTGGGATCGGCAGTCTGAATCACGAAAACATTCTGTTGCTGATTCCGGTTGGATGGCTGCTCTGGCGGGACCGGACCACTTCGAAGCAGGCCACACTCTGGTCGGTCTTCGCACTCGCTGCGTGGTTTGCAGCACGGGTTTTCCAGACCGCCTTATACCCGGTTCCGTCGGCTCAATTTCTCAAGATTGTCCGCAACTTCCGGTTCATCGCAGAGCGGGACGGCGGCGGTGCTGTCGGCCTGTTCTGGCTGAGCATGTGCGTACTGGTGACGCTCGCGTGCCTCAACCGGGGCTCGGTATTCAGCCAGAAATCATCACTGCTGTTGCTGTTGCTGATACTGACAACGTTCGTCTTTGGGCAGTTTAATGAGCCGAGGGTTTTTATCGCGTATCTGCCTGTTTTCTGTGTGCTGCAACTGGAAGCGTTCAAGCTCGACGACAGACTTACATCTTCATCTTCTTGAACATCTGCTCCGGGATGGCACGGATCAAGCCCATGATGGGACGCCAGAAGAACGGCGTATAGATGACATCGCTGTCACTTTTCATTCCCTTCAGGATGTCCGCCGCTACCTGCTCCGGCTTGGCGAACAGAGGTCCCTTCTTCATGTGCGAGGTCATGGGGGTATCCACCATACCTGGCTTAACCAGCATCACGTGAACCGATTTTGGAGCTAGCCGGTTGCGCAGACCTTCACAAAACCGTTCCAGCGCTCCTTTGGTAGTTCCGTAGACATAGTTGCTTTGCCGGCCCCTGTCTCCTGCCACCGATCCAATCACCACAATCTGGCCTGTGCCCTTAGCTTCGAAGTGATTGCCGAGAACGGTCAGGAGCGAGACTGGAGCGATCAGATTGGTCTGGAAGATTTCCAGTGCCGCGGATGCGCTGGCTGTTGCGGCGGTGTTGTCTCCCAGCACGCCCCATGCGAGGACCGCAGCGTCGATGCCGCCGTCACGGACAATGCTGTTCAGGAGCTCTTCGTGGGAACTTGTGTCGTCGAGGTTAGCACCATAGGTGGTTACCTCTTTCGCACCGCGTGACATGAGATCGCTCTTAAGCACTTCGAGCTGCTTTGTATTGCGCGCGACGACAGCCAGACGGGCGCCGGATTCCGCCAGCTTGCGGCAGAGCGCGGAAGCGATGGAAGAACCAGCTCCAAAGATGATGATGCGTGTGTTGGTGAGGGTCACGAGCGGGTAACTCTCCTCCAGAAACTAGAGCTGAACTGCGGGTCGATCCAGCGCTGATGTTCGCGCCACAAAGGGTACATGGTCTGGTACGTCTCGGGCTTCATCCGTGCATCCTTGGCGGCGTACAGCGTCCCGCCTGCAGCCAGAACGAGATCGTCCAGCTGGTCAAGCAATCCGAACACTACAGGGGAAGCTGGAAAATCCAGCGCAAGAGTGAATCCCCGGCCGTTGAACGACAGGTTGCCTGCATTCGGCGCATCGCCCATCAGCTTCATCACGGCAAGGAACGAAGCAGAACCCTGTTTGGAGATCCGGTCAAGGATCTCTCGGAAAGGCTCTACTCCGTGCTCGACTGGCACCAGGCATTGCCATTGCACGAAGCCCCGCGGTCCATAGATTCGGTTCCACTGGTCGACTGCATCCAGAGGGTAAAAGAATGGATAGATGCTGACTTCTGTCTGCTTGCGGCCAGCTCCGTGCTTGCCGTAATACACGGTGTTAAAGGCACCGACGGTCAGATGATTGATGGCGAAATCGGGAAAATCGACAGGGCAGCGTAGCATCCCTGTGCCCTGAGGCACGAAACCAGCAGGACCACTCTGGCTGTGATTGCCACGCATCAAAATGCCCCGGCCTGCGGAGCGCCCCCCGGCAAGGCAATCCACCCAGGCAACGACGTAGTCGAAGTCGCGCTCGGAATCAAGAGAAAGCTGCAGGAATTCATCCAGGCTGTCGTAGCGGATCGACTCCATGGAGATCATCCCGTTGAGCGCCGGATGCATCTGAACTTCAGCCCATGTGATCAGGCCCGTGAGCCCCAGCCCGCCTACGGTTGCGCGGAACCACTCGGGGTTCTCCTCAGGCGAGCACCAGCGTCGGGAGCCGTCGCTGCGAACCAGTTCAAACCCACGTACCGCATGCCCGAAGGTGCCGGCACGATGATGATTTTTCCCATGAACGTCGTTTGCGATCGCTCCGCCGAGCGTGACAAATCGGGTTCCTGGTGTTACAGGGAGGAACCATCCGAGCGGGAGGCAGAGGTCGATGATTTCTGACAGACTGACGCCTGATTCCGCGCGAAGAACCCCGGTTTGCGGATCGAACGATATGAAGTGCCGCAGGAGCCGCGTACGGAGAACCGCGTTTCCATCGTTGAGGCAGGAATCTCCATAGCTGCGTCCGAGGCCGTGAGGCAACAAAGTCTGCCCTTCGGGAATAAGCGGTACCTCATCGAAACGCCAGCGCTGCCAGACGGACGCCTGGTCAGCCCGCGGAAATCTTCCCCAGGAACGAACAGTAGGATCACTCATTATTTGAAATGCCAAAACATTTAAACAGCCAGAACCGCCAGTAGTACGATCGCACCCACAATGGCAAGACTCATACGATTCTTCAATGCAAACAGAATTGGATCGTCAGTCATTTCGCCACGGTGGGTTACCAGCCAGACATGGCTAAGCCACGCTAGCAACAAGGGCAAAATCAGCCACAACAACCTGGGATGCCGGTAGAGCACCAGAACCGAAGGGCTTTGCAGATACAACGCAAGGACCAGCGCGGATACGTAGGCCGAACCGACGCCCATGCCCTCGACGATCGGCAGGTCACTTACCGTATAGCCACGGCCAGGCACGTTCAGCTTTCCTGAGCGTTCCCACATCCGAAGTTCTGCGGCGCGTTTCGCCAGAGCCAGTGTGAAAAAGACAAAGATCGAGAAGCTGATCAGCCAGACCGAGACCGGCGTCCTGGTGGCATAACTTCCCATCGCAATCCGGCTCGAGTACAGACAGGAAAGAATGACGACGTCGATAATGGCCCGGTTCTTCAGACGCACTGAGTAGGCGAATGTGAAGACGAAGTAGAGGAGCAGGATCTCCAGACTACGCAAAGAGAGCGAAGCCGCCAGCGCAATTGCTGTCAGGACGAGGACAGGGATTAGCGCAGCCCAGGTTAACGGAAGATCGCCGGAAGCGAACGGGCGTTTTCGTTTTCTTACGTGCAGCCTGTCGTTGCGGCGGTCCAGCAGATCGTTAATGAGATAGCCGGCCGAAGCCATCAGGGAGAACGAGAAAAACGCGGTAACTGCGGCGATCCACCGTGGCCCGTCCTGGAAGTGGTGCGCCATCAGCATGGGGGCAAAGATCAGCAGGTTCTTCACCCACTGGTAGGCCCGCATGCCCTTCCAGAATGCCCGAACCGGGTTCGCCTTTTCCTCGTAGACCCGTTCCACTTCGATGCCGGCGCTACGGGCACGCGCAGCGAAGGACGGCTTGCCAACCACCCAGGCGTGCCGGGCCGAACGCCATACGTAGAAATCCGCGTTGGCGTCGCCGACGTAATCGAAGCCGCGCTCGCCGAACAGCTCGACCAGTTTGGCGACCTTATTTTTGCCTTTCAGATTGTGAGTTTCGCTCGACGAGATCACCTCATCGAAAAAGCCCAGATGCGCAGCGACGGCGCGCGAGATCGGGGCGGCTGCAGCGGTAACCAGAATCAGGCGTCTTCCGGATTCCTTCAATTCCTTCAGGTCCCGGATCAAATCCTCGCGCCATGGCAGAGTTTCCGGATCGAATTCGGTTAGCTCAGATACTTTCTGCTTCAGATGCGCTTTGCCGCGCAGCAGCAGGAAAGGGAGACGAAATATAACCGAATAATCGTTGGTAATTGCGTCGAAAACGGACTCGTAGAGAGTATCCGAACGTAGAAGAGTGCCATCCAGGTCGACACACAAAGGAACAATTGTTGCCGCAACAGGCTGGATCACATTGGGTTGGGTCACAGCGTGCCCGCGCTAAGAATAGGCCCGAACGAAAGGGTCAGCTTGCGCATACGTTTACTAGTTTAGCATCGCGGAATATAATGACTTTTTGTTTGTTCTGCCGTAACTCAGGTGTCACATAACGGGCATCGCAGAGGTTTCGTCAATCGTGAAAAGTCGGGTGAGATAACCGAGTATCTGGGCCGGAGAATCCAGCCCGGTAAGTGGTAAACGCAGTACTCCGGCAGGGGTAAACTGCGCTCCCGGGGTGTTCTTGACAATCTCCATCAACCGGGCCGGATCCACCCGGGCGGCCTGGTGGAACTTGACGTTCAGCATTCCCGAGCGCCGGTCGATGGCTTCGACTCCCGCTTTTTCGACGACTGTTTTCAGTACGGAAAATTGCAAAAGATTCAACGCTCCTTCCGGAGGCGCTCCGTAACGGTCTTCGAGTTCTTCGCGAATTTTTACGGCATCTTCCTGTGTAGCGGCTTCGGAAATTCGCTTATATGCACGCATACGCTGCTGTTCGTCCGCAATATATTCGGCTGAGATTCTAATGTCCAGCCCGAGATTCAAACTCGCATGAATTTCCGGCTCAACCTCTTCGCCCTTCAATTCATGCACTGTTTCTTCCAGCAGGCGCAGGTAGGTGTCGAAACCAACCGAGCCGATGTGACCATGCTGTTCCCCGCCGAGGATGTTCCCTGCCCCGCGTAATTCGAGATCCAGCGCGGCAATCTTAAAGCCCGCACCGAGGTCGCTGAACTCTTTTAGCGCGGCCAGTCTTTTGCGGGCCACCTCACTCAGCTCAGTATCAGCCGGTACCAGGAGGTATGCATAGGCCCTCTTGTTGGACCGGCCCACCCGGCCACGCAATTGATACAGCTCACTTAAGCCATGACGCTCCGCATTCTCGATGATGATGGTGTTGGCGCGGGGAATGTCGATGCCGTTCTCTACGATAGTCGTGCAGACGAAAACGTCATATTCGTGCTTCATAAACCCAAGCAGGACGCGCTCCAGTTCCGCTTCCGCCATCTGTCCGTGGCCGACGCCTACGCGTATCTGCGGCAGCATCTCCTGGATCATGGCCGCGCGCATAAAAATGGAATCCACCCGGTTATGCACGAAGTACACCTGACCACCCCGCGACAGCTCCTGTTCGATGGCAGTCCGGATCAGGTCTTTTTCGAAGTGCGCGACGACCGTATGTATGGCCAGACGATCTTTCGGAGGTGTCTCGATGGTCGACATGTCACGCAAACCGAGCAGCGACATATGGAGCGTGCGTGGAATCGGGGTGGCGGACATCGTCAGAACGTCAACGTTCTTGCGAATCTCTTTCAAACGCTCTTTGTGACGCACTCCGAATCGCTGTTCTTCATCGACCACAAGCAGCCCGAGATCGTGGAAGACGACGTCCTTCGAAAGCAGCCGGTGCGTACCGATGACAAGGTCTACCTTACCGGCCTCGACCTGCTCCAGCGTCTCTTTGATTTCCTTTGCATTGCGAAAACGGCTTAACATTTCGATGCGCACCGGGAAGCTTTGAAACCGGCGGCGAAAACTTTCGAAATGCTGCAGCACAAGGACCGTCGTCGGCGCGAGGACAGCCACCTGCTTACCATCGCCCAGGGCTTTGAATGCGGCCCGCATGGCGACTTCGGTCTTTCCAAACCCAACGTCCCCAACCAGCAGCCGGTCCATGGGAGTGTCGCTCTCCATGTCTTTTTTGATTTGCCGCACCGCGTGCACCTGATCTTTGGTTGCGGTGTACTCGAAGGCATCTTCAAACTCGCGTTGCCAGTTGGAGTCGGGTGAGAACGCGAAGCCTTCTGCCATCTTGCGGGATGCGTAGAGCTTTAAGAGCTCGTCGGCCATGTCGCGCATTTTGGCTTTCACGCGGGACTTGGTTTTCTGCCACGTTGCCCCGCCCATTCTGTCGAGTGGCGGTGCAGCCCCTTCGCCGGCTCCGCGAAACTTCTGTATCAGATCGAGACGGGTGAGAGGCACGTACAGCTTTGCTTCATTGGCGTACTCCACCAGCATGAAATCCCCAGCCTGTTCACCCTGGTTGATTGAGCGGACTCCGAGAAACTTTCCGACTCCATGCTGGGTGTGGACGACGAAGTCGCCTGGCTTGAGGTCGGCAATGTCGGCTTGAAACGCTGCTGCCGCGCGCCGGGTTTTGCCTGCAGGTCCGGCGATGTCGGAGACGTCGAACAAGTCCTCGAAGCCAAACAACGCTACGTTTGGATCTGCGAAGAAAGTTCCCCTTGGCACCCTGCCGCGAACCAGAAATGTGTTGGCGTAGGCTCCTGCGAGATACATGCGCTCGGCAAGGTAGGGAGCGGTGGCCTCCGCAGTATCGATGCCCAGCTGAAAGGGCACCCGGTATTCCTGCAGAATGTCCGCAATGCGTTCCAGTTCCCCGCTGGCGGGCGCAAAGTAGACGACACGCCCTCCTCGTTCGACAACCGACCGGCCCTCCGCTACAGCAAGTTGCATGTTGCCGTGAAACGCGATGGATGGTCTGGTTGGAATGGCCGCGCTTTCGGCAGCTCCGGCAACCACGACGTCGAGTTCCCGGAGCGCCACTGTCTGGAACCTCCGTGTTTCCTCCAGCAGTTCCTCAGAGCTCAGGTAGATTTTTTCGAACGCGAAATCCGCGCTCTTTTCGGTTTCTTTCAGACGCTTCCAGAAGCGGTCGACCGCTCCCCCCACGGCTTCCGGTTCGTCAATGATGACCACAGCGTCGCGCAGCATGCGGAACACCGACGAGGTACGCGGCCGCGCTATCGGAACCCAGAACTCCCATCCCGGAAATTCCTCGCCGGCCATGGAGACCCGGTCGACCGCAAACTGGGCGAGTTCCCGGAACAGAGCCCGTGACTTGGGATATTCCAGCAAAGGCAACACAACAGCTTCCTTCGTGTTGAGTGTCGAGCGCTGTGTTTCGGAGTCGAACCGGCGCATGGATTCGATCGAGTCACCGAAAAACTCCACTCGTACCGGCTGCTCCGTTTCCGGTGGAAACACATCGAGAATTCCACCCCTTACGGAGAATTCGCCAACCAGTTCGACCGGATCGCGTTGTTCATACCCGATGGATCGCAGATGCGTGACGACGTCTTCGAGCGAGACCTCATCGCCCGTCTTAAGGGTGAGCGCAAGCTGCCGGTAGAAGTCACGATTTTCCAGACGCAAGAGCGCCGACGCTACCGGCGCAATCGTGATCGGCACGGGTTGCGAAGAGAGTCTCCAGAGAGCAACGGCGCGTTCTTCCGCCAGTTCGGAATGCGGCGACAGATTCTGAGACGGAATCACGTCGAGAGCCGGGAAGAGTTGCGGTCTGCCGACTCTGGTGTCTTCGATGAGGAGGTCAAAAAAGGTTCTGACCAGTTCAATCAGAGCTTCCGCTTGCTTATTGCCATCCACCAGCACCAGCAGAGGTCGGGAAGAAACCTGCTGCAGCAAAACCAGGTAAAGTGCTTTAGCGGTCAGCGTCAGGCCGGAAAGGGAGTAGCGCTGGGGTGTTGCGTCGGCACGTGACAGCTTGCCGAGCAAATCGAGAAATGCCGGATGGCGCCCAAAACTTTCGAACAACTCACGGACAGAAGGGTGGGTCACACAGCGAGGGATCCGCTTCTATTATGGAATGCTTCCGTGCTTCCCACTACGGTGTAAAGGCGTCCGAGAGCGGTAAACGACTGGATCTGCTCCTGACACCAGACTTCGTCGCGCCCGAGTTCTGCGGCAAGAACTCCGGCGACTGACGGGGCGAGGCGAACGGCTTCGGCGGCATCGAGGAATAAGTGTCGGGTACGGCGAGCCAGTATGTCGTCCACCGTTCGCGCCATCTCGTTGCGAACGCCGGAACGCGTGGCTTCTTCGAGATCTTTTGGCGCCGCGGGCACATCCAGCCTTAAGTCACGTGTCAGACACGGTCGCCCCGCGAGACCAGCGGTTCGGGCGGCGATATCCACACACTCCTCCGCCATCCGTCGGTATGTCGTCCACTTGCCACCGGTGATGGTGAGCAAGCCTTCGCGATCAGAAAAGATGGCGTGCTCGCGCGATAAACCGGACGACGCTTTCGCACCTGCATTCACGAGAGGACGGATGCCCGCCCAAACCGAACGGATATCAGAGCGCTGTGGAGGCAGTTGGAGGTACCGGGCTGCGGTGTCGAGAATGAAGTCGATCTCGGACTCCGAAGCCGTGGGATCCAGCGAGGCGTTTTCGGTTTCCACATCTGTGGTCCCGATGAGAGTCTTGCCGAGCCAGGGGATGGCAAACAGCACGCGGCCATCCGGTGTTTTCGGAATCAGGAGCGCGTTTTCAGACGGCAGAAACTTTTGGTCGGCCACGATATGGCTGCCTCGGCTTACGCGAACTTTGCCTGGGCCGTTGGCTCCTTCCTGGCCTGGGCCTTTGTCCGCGAGCTGTCGAAATTGGTCGCTCCACGCGCCGGTCGCGTTGATCACAAGACGCGCGGTGAGTTCGTAATCCTCTCCGCGTTCGACATCTGTCGCCAGAACCCCGGTAACCTTGCCGCCACTGGAGAGAAGCAACCGGCTCGCGCGGCAGTAGTTCAACTGAATGGCGCCTTTTGCTGCTGCTGTTCTCGCAATTGCGATCAGCAGTCTTGCGTCATCGAATTGCCCGTCGTAGAAAAGAACTCCCGCTGGAAACGAATCCGTCCGAAGGCCCGGCACTGCGGCCTGCACCGCGCTTCCCTGCAGCCAGCGCGATGCTCCGAGCACCTGGCCACCAGCGAGAAAATCGTACAGCCCGATGCCGGTCCGATACCAGGCGGCTTCGAATGCGCTGCCTGCCGGAATCACGCATCCCAGTGGCTTGACCAGGCCTGGTGCGTTTTGCAGAAGCAGCGCCCGCTCGGACAGAGCTTCCCTCACGAGGGCGAAATTGCCCTGCGCCAGATAGCGAACGCCACCATGAACCAGCTTGGTACTGCGGCTGGATGTGCCTTTGCCGAAATCGGATTGTTCGATCAGCGCGACCGAATAGCCTCGTGACGCTGCATCGAGCGCGATGCCAACACCCGTTGCGCCGCCCCCAACGACCACGAAATCCCAGGGTTCGGAGCGATGCCTGACTTCGGCGATGCTGGATTCGCGACTCAGCCCGCTCGACCGATCTGGCGTGCCGTTCATAGCTTCGGCTACACTGTAGCGCTATGCGGACAGTTCTCTCTGTTTTTGCCAGTCTGGTTCTCTTATCGGCACAGTCGAGCGCACCCAAGGTCGTAGCTCTGGGTATGTCTCCCGCGGAGGCACAGGCGCTGCAGTCCGAGGCTCCGGGAGTACGAATCGTGCCGGCGCGAGGCCCCGATTTAGCCCGCGAACTGGCCGATGCCGACGGCGTGCTGGGCACCTTGAATCCGGAGCAGTTCCGCGTGGCAAAGAAGCTCCGGTGGATGCACGTTTACAGCGCAGGCGTGGAATCGGCATTATTTCCAGAGCTGATCGACAGCAAAGTTCAGGTTACGAACGCGAAGAATGTGTATGGCCCGCAAATCGCGGATCACGCCTTTGCGTTTCTGCTGGCTCTGACGCGCAAGCTGAATGTGACCATTCCCAACAAAGGGAAAGAAGACTGGCCTCCGGGGCGGGACGGCATGTTCGAGCTCAACGGCAAGACTGCCGTCATCATCGGCGTTGGTGGGATTGGCAGCAACATCGCGCAACGTGCCACCGGATTTGGGATGAAAGTGATCGGGGTCGACATCCGGGACATTCCGCCCAGCAACACGATCTCAAAAGTGGTGACACCGGAGCGGCTTAATGAAGTGCTGCCGGAAGCGGACGTCGTCTTCATTTCCGCCCCACTAACGGCAAAATCGGCAAAGATGATGGGGCCGCAGCAATTCTCTCTGCTGAAGAAAGGCTCTTACTACATCGCGGTATCCCGGGGAGGCATTACCGACACCGGAGCTCTGGTGAAGGCTTTGGATGAAGGCCGGCTTGCCGGCGCTGGTCTGGACGTGGTGGACCCCGAGCCTCTTCCTAAGGGCCACCCTCTGTGGAAGTTTCCGAATGTGGTGATCACACCGCACACCGCAGGAGGATCGGACCGGCTCGACGGTCGTTTGCATGCGGTGCTGTTGGAGAACCTGACGCGCTTCGGCAAGAATCAGCCTCTGGTGAACGTCGTCGATAAACAGGCAGGTTTCTAGGTTGCTCCGCGCAGTACTTGCTTTGCTGTTCGCCGGTGCCCTGGCCCCGGTTGCCATCGTCCCGGCGCTGGAAACA
>JACMLA010000879.1 GCA_014379815.1 Bryobacteraceae bacterium
TCGGCGACGACCTGAAGCCTGTCGTAGACATCCTGCAGGTGCTTCTGATGCTGCAGGGCGGCGACTACGCCAATGCGCTCAAGAAGGGTCTCGAAGTTGCAATGAGCAACTCGGCGGAGAGCTGGAACTATTCGCTGTCCGCACGCAAGGAGATACCGGTCGTCAAGTTCCCGCCGGGCGCTCTGTACGACAATCCGACAAATCCACTCAAGCTTGAATGCCACCTCGCGGTAGGCGTCTACTTCAATGCAGCTTTGAGTCTCCCAAGCGCTCCGGGTCAACTGGTCCCAAGCGCGGGAGCGTATCTCGAATTCGGCGGAAGGCTATCCGTGATGTGCCTAAGCGTCGCGCTGGGAACCATCTATGCCACCGGATCGGTAGACCTGCGGATTGCCGCCGACATCAAGTCCGGTCCTTCGCTGTACATGAAGTTCGGCTTCGGTGCGGAGATCGTAGTTGGTCTGCCGGTAGTGGGAACCCTGTCGGTGCTGTTTATGGTGGGCGTCGAGATCTCGCTAACGACGACCGAAGTCGTCGTTGCGGCGTTCCTGTTGTTCCGGGGTAAGGCAGAATTGCTGGGAGGACTGGTCTGTGTCACGATCCTGATCGAAGCGAAAGGGGCCGTGAAACGGACGTTCGGAGGCGCCGGCCGCACCGACATGATTGCGCAGGTGACGTTCGGTCTGCACGTCAGCATCTTCCTCGTCATCAACATCAAGTTCTCGAAGAGCTGGCAGGAAAATCGTCAGATCGCATAGGCGGGAGGCACTGAACAATGGAAAATCGAATCGCAATTCTGACGTTTCCGCAGTTCTACGACGGCGCGCGGCTGCATGTGCGCGTGCTGGTGGTTCCCAGGCTAAGCGGAGCATGGAACGGCAATCCTCTGGACTCCGTCATCGATGGATTCCCCAACGCGGGAGATACCACGCCGGCGTTTGCGGACGCGGATCTTCAGCTGGAGGCTCGCATTATCAGAGGCCTCGAGAAGTTCCCGTCCAGCGCACCCGCCGATGCGGTGCGCCCGCTCGTAGAAGCAAGTGGTGTGCGCCCGAATGCGCGTGCGTTGTTTGAGGAGATGACCTCACCGGCACCGGGACGCTTTAAGGTATCGGCTGGCACCCCGGACCTCGCCGAAGAGGCTGCCACCGGCGTCTTTATCAGAAAGTATCTGCCGGTCAGCTACCGCGAGTCTTTCCTCTTTACAGGACCACGCGCGCCAGGTGCGGTTACCGATGACAGCTATCACTGCGCCATCAAAGCTAAGAAAGATCCGAATCCAGCCTTTGTCGTAACTCCCGATGAAGTGAGCTGGGGTCAGGTGTACGCCTACTGTCTGAGGCACTTCAGGCTGGCCGAAGAGCTGGGGCTGATTCGCTCCGTATCCTTCGACGTGGACGAAGACCTGGTAGCCGAAGGCGCATTTCTCTACGTGGATCTGCAGGCGGGCAGTGCGTATGCTGCTCAAACCGCCGCAGACTTCACGTTCCTCAAGAGGTACGCAGCACGTATCCCTCGCCTCAAGGCCGGAGAGGAGCGATCGCTATTCGGAGCCGTGCTGTTCCCCGTGGTGTTCGACGATGCGGCTCCGGGACTTCCGCCTTCTCCAGGGAATTTTGAAACCGCGCTGGCCGAAGCTGCCCAGTGGGACGACGGCTTCGCCAGCATCGTACACGCAAAGCAGCCAGTCAGCCAGAACCTGCTCGAGGAGAAGCCCGATGGATTTGCTCCTCTGACAGACATCGGGATCCGCCTTGGTTGGGATGACGAGCAGATTCTCATCTGGCAGAACCGTCAGATGACTATCGACACGACGGTCCCTAAGATCGCAGGTAAGGGTCAGAGGCTGGATGCGCCAAGCGGTGTGTTTGGCTACCGTGTGGACGCCCGCAAATCAGGTGACGACTGGCGATCGCTGGTTCGGGTACAAAGCAAGGCGCCGCTCGCGCTAGGTGACATCCCGTTAGGAGAGGGCGTTTTTGAAGGCGAGCTCGGCGTGGAAGTGCACCCAATGCAGCTGGATGGCGATCAGAAGGGCCAGTTCTGGCTGCCTTCCTATCTCGCGCAGTGGAACGGAAAGTCGCTGGTTCTGCCCGATGAAGATGCCGCACGTGTGTTCAAGACCGAAGAAGCGCTGGGCGCGGCGGCTGCTCTGGGGCGCATGTATGACCCCGTAGGACTCGACCAGATTCCCTTGTTGTACGGCGAAGAGTACGAGTTTCGCGTACGCATGATGGACGTGACCGGTGGTGGTCCCGAAGTTCAGCGCGAGCCGAAGGAAGAGATTTCTTCCGCGATAACGAGCGTGCGTTTTCGGCGCTACGTGGTTCCTGAACCAGTGCGCATCGAAGATCTGCCGCGCATGCCGGATGCACCCGCCGATGCTTTGTTCCCGCTCGACCAGCTAACCGTGCGCAGGCCTCTGCTCGGCTATCCGAGCGTGGTGTTCACGGGCAAGTATGCCGATCCGGTTGGGCTTCTGGAGGCGGCCTCGACTGCCGCGGTCACTGGTAGCCGGGAGGCCTTCGGCATTCCTGACCCGGATGTCACAACGATTCAAATCGATGTCGAGATAAAGACTTTGCAACTGGACAACCTGCAATCTTTGTCAGGCAAAGAGCCCTACATCGCGCTGTACAAGACAACCCGGGCCTTTGACGCAGCCGACTTCGACCAGGCTCGCGTCATTCCTTTGGAGTTCGTGGACGCCCACGTCTTGCGGTCCGATGATCTGACGTTCGGTGACCTGGGCGTAACTCAGGCGGAGCTCGACGCCGGGGATGCTCTGATTCTTCCGCGCGCACGAGATATACGACTCACCATTCGTGCGCTGGCCGGAGACGACCCAGCCTACTTCGCTAAAGGAGCAAACGTCGGCA
>JACMLA010000880.1 GCA_014379815.1 Bryobacteraceae bacterium
GGAGCACCAACTTAAACAGCAATGATTTCGGAGTGGTAGCAAGCCAGACGAATACTCCGCGGCAGCTGCAGGTGGCATTGAAACTTTACTGGTAGCGACACTTCGAATGGGGTCGGCTATTGGAAATAAAGCACCGCTCCCTTTGGTCACGGCTCAGAAACGCTCTTTTGGCGTTTGCTTTTAACAGGTGTTTTTAGCGGTTGGCGAGGCACTCCCGACGTTCTCGTTCGGGAGCTCTCCGGCGTTTCGCGGGTTGCGATGTGGTCAATTAACGCTGAACTACGGCGGACATTTGGGGATAGTGAGTGATGACTTCACGACCCATTAGCTGATCGACGTGGTGCTGCAGGTGGACTACGTAATCCTCAATCAGGAGGCGCAGGGTCATTTGGCCACCCGAGGCCACTTCGCACGGCGCGATAAGCCGATCCTCCGGAATTCGACGCACGAGCTCGGCAAGAAGCGAGTTGTATCCGTACCATACGTTCACGATCGTCTCCCACGGAAGGTGGGCGTAGCCCTGAAGGCGAACCCACTCATCGGGATTGTAAGACTGACAATGGTAGTGGTCCTCCCGCGTGATATTTACGAAACGCGCGTGATTATTCGTAGCTGAATCGATGAGATGACCGAGTTCTTCTTTGCGGGTCCAGCCCTGACGAAGCGAGTGCGCCGCATTCTCGTCAGTTATTTCCCGCAAGTGCGGTAACTCCCGGTCTATCGTGGACTGAAGGTACTCTGCCAACGTGTCGGGCATAATCCATCTTCACATGGCGGCGCTCACTGGGCTTACGGTCGCCGAACACAAGGAGTTTCCCCAAACGGACCTGCCTCACAGGATCTGAACTCCACCTTCGCGTCATTAGAAGAATGGTAGACTCGGTTTCCGGAATGCCGATCGTCAGCTCTTTTTATGGAATCTTTATCCGGATGTTCTTCAACGATCATGCGCCTCCACATTTCCACGCTCGCTATGGTGAACACGAAGCCACGATCAACATCAGCACCCTCGAGGTGATCGAGGGTCAATTGCCGCGACGGGCTTTGAACCTCGTCCGGGAATGGGCGAAAATGCATGGAGAGGAGTTGCTTGAAGACTGGTGGCTTTGTCGCGCGAATGCACCACCAGCAAAGATCGAACCGCTGCCGTGAATGGAGTATTGTCAATGTACTGGGACGTCATTGAGGTCAAGTCGGAGCCGGACTACTGTCTATTCGTGCGCTTCAAAGACGGATTGTCGGGACATGTACGGCTGGACGAGAAGAAATTCACGGGTGCCCTGGCACCCCTGCTTGATGCGCGATTCTTTGACCAGGTGTTTATTGATTGCGGCGCAGTAGCATGGCCCGGTGAGATCGACCTTGCTCCGGATGCAATGTATGCCGAAATTGCAAATAAGCGTGTTGAGCCGGGCACTGGATAGTCGAAGATCGAAGATCCAATGCGAAAGGTTCTGCAGCCATGACCGACGTTCACACGCCGGAGCAACGAAGCCGCAACATGGCGGCCATTCGCTGCAAAAATACGACGCCGGAATTGAAGGTGCGTCTGGCTCTGCATGCGCTCGGATTCCGGTATCGTTTGCATCGCCGCGATCTGCCGGGTCGTCCGGATATCGTACTGCCGAAGTTCAATGCCATCGTTTTTGTTCACGGCTGTTTCTGGCATATGCACAAGTGCCCTATCGGCAAACCCACGCCGGTCACAAACTCTGATTTCTGGTCTCAGAAACGGGCAGGAAATGTTTTGCGGGATGGGCGAAACCGCAAGCTGTTAAACCGCGCGGGATGGCGTGTTTTTACGATCTGGGAGTGTCAGACGCGAGACGCTTTGAAACTTGAAAACGCCGTTTTGCGTGTGGCATCGAGTCTGCTGCAGGAAGCGCTGTAACCCCGTTGTCACGGCTTGCGGGACGTGGTAAGTTCTAGGAGTCACGAGCCGACCAACTGGCCTGACTCGGGCATTTGACTTCATAAGGAGAAGCCCAGCAATGGAAGTGACAGCACAGGATGACATCAAAGCGCACCTGTTGGCGACCGATGAGCAGTTCCGTCAGCTTGCGCACGAGCATCACGAGTACGATGAGAAGATCCAGAAGCTCGAAGCGAAGCACGCAAGAACGGATCAGGACGAAATTGAGGAGCATCGTTTGAAGAAGCTCAAACTACACCTGAAAGACCAGATGACGGAAATCGTGAATCGTCACAAGACACAACACGTTGCCTGAACTGGTGCTCTTAAAGATGGTCTTCAGGCCCGGAGTACATTCTCCGGGCCTTTGTGTGTCCGGGGATCTGCCCGACGCCCATGCCTGAGCTTACGCCGTGGCATTGGGCGCTCGGACTGGCGGCAGCTTATTTCGTTGGGGTCGCCAAGACAGGCGTTCCTGGCCTTGGCATTCTTGTCGTGCCCATGATGGTGATGACGGTGGGCGACGCGAAGCAATCGGCAGGCTGGCTGCTTCCGATTTTGTGCATGGCGGACCTGTTCGCGATCTTTTACTGGCGCCGGCACGCAGCGGCAAATCGTCTTTTTGCTCTGGCTCCATGGGTCATAGTGGGTTGCGCATGCGGTGCCCTGGCACTGTCATTACCAGAGAGATCGATCCGGCCAATGGTCGGAGGCATTGTGCTGCTGATGCTGGCGGCCTATGCACGCCGACGGTTGGGACCTGCTGCGTCTGTCGAACTGCAGTCACCGGCTGCGCCCTACGGTATTGCGGCAGGGTTCGCGACTAC
>JACMLA010000881.1 GCA_014379815.1 Bryobacteraceae bacterium
CCGCCCACGGCCATGGTTCGGGAGATGATTCCTTCTCCGGCCTGATCCTCCACGAAATCGCCTGGCCACGCGTTTTCACCATACTCGGACGCGCGTCGCCGGTATTCCATGCGCTTCCCGGCATCGAAAAGCTTCTTGCCGGCTTCGACTACAGAGATCTTTAGCTCAGGCTTTATCTCGGAAAGCTTCTTCGCCAGGAAAACAGCGGAAATACCGCTCCCAATAATGCAGACGTCACTCTCAACCGTTGGCATTGCGCGTTCCCTTTAGCGGCATCGGAACCTTGCCCGAGTCTTCCAGAGTTCGGCATTTCTCACGCCCGATCGCGGCACTATAAGCAAGGTCATTCGCGGCACTGCCGTTGAAGTAAAAGCTCATCAGGTCCACGACCACGTCGGTCCCCTGCGGAATGGTGAAGAGATCCATGACCTTGGCCGCCTTCAGAGACTCGGCGATGCGGCTACGACGTTCCACAACCCTGTCCGCGGCGAGGGCGCCTTCCCGCAACTGGCCCAGCTGCGTCAGATACGACCCAGCGGGAGATGGTGTCTGGAACCGTACCCGCGTGAAGCCATACCCAGTTTGCAGTTCCGCGCCGGGCCTGTATTCTCTTACCCAACGAACGAATTGCGCGGCAACCTGGTCCGTCCCCGCCCGGCCCAGCGACTCCGGCAACACTGTCGCGGCCAGATCTTTCAGAGTACGGTCGTGAGATCCCGGAAACATTGCCGCCTGTGCCCACACTCGTACGCCACCGAGCGGAAGCCAACTCAGGATCGTCAGTACGGACTGGGCAAAGGTTCGCCTTCTCATGTTCTTCGCATGACTACTTCACCGGGGACGCGGGGTTTAGGTACCGGGCCAGAAACTGGTAGATCTCGCGACGCGATTCCCTCGCCAGCTTCGTTTCCGTGCGATTGAAATAGTGGCCGCCCGGCGCATCCTGGTAGATTTTGTACTCGAACTTTTTGCCTTCCGCTTTTAATGAATCGACAAGGTGCTCGATCTCGAGGATGCTGACGTCTTCATCGTTCGAATTGCCATGAATCAGCAAGGGAGTCTGCAGATTCTTCACATAGGTAATGGGCGATCGCTTGCGGTACTCCGCGATGTCATCCGCCACTGGCTTGCCGATGTGATAGCGACCCGAATACAGCGTCCGATAGGTGTCGCCCTTATACCCTAAACGTGCAACCAGGTCCGTAACCGGCACACCGGAGTACGCCACAGCGAAGCTCTGTGGATGCTGGAATATGTTCATCAGAGTAATCATGCCTCCGTGACTCCAGCCGACAATGCCAACGCGCTTTTCGTCCAGAAACGGATACGCCTCGAGCATCCATTTCATTCCTAGGTACACATCATCCACCTCGCGACCGCCATAGTCGATCTGTTCCCAGAAGGCTCTGCCGTAACCGGTGCTACCCCGATAATCGGGGGACAGGATCGTGTAACCCTGCAGAAGCAACTCCCGGACAACATGCAAGTCACGAGTGTCGAAGTTTGCATGGATACCCTGATGGACAAAGACGATCAGTGGCTGCTTCTTGCTCCGATCCAGATTCTTTGGGATGAACGTATAGCCCCGGATGATCAGAGGGTTTCCTGCCCCCTGCGCCGTCGGGTTCGGGATCCGGGCAGGCGGAAGGCTGGTGTATTCACTCTTGTCAACTTCAGCGATATCGCTGAGCCTGAGTGTCCACATCAGGTCGTCGGTTCTTTTAAGAACGATATCAAGCCGGCTCTCCAGCGCCTGCGTCGGATTTGCGGCGGACTCGCTCGCGACGGGAGGAGCGGAAGGGGCAGGCTGCTGCCCGGATAGCAAGGCTGTAAACCCGGCAAGAAAAATAAGTCGGTTCATGGAATATGTGACCTGAGAATCAACGGGTAACGACAACCTCTCCGCCTTTCATGACAGATTTGACTTTGGAAATAGCAACATCGATATCGGCCAGAGGATCGCCTTCCACCGCGACCAGATCAGCGAAGTGTCCCTGTTTTACCCTGCCGATGTCGTCCTGCATTCCCAGCAGTTTCGCAC
>JACMLA010000109.1 GCA_014379815.1 Bryobacteraceae bacterium
AGGTACGGTTCATAATATAGTGTAATTATAAAATAACTATGCTATAAAACGGAAGGATGCAAGCCGACCTATATTCATCCCGCCGCCAGCCTAAAGGCGACAAACGGGACCGAACCCGCACCAAACTGCTGGAAGCCGCACGCTCTCTGATCCGCGAAGTGGGCTACGAACACACAACGCTTGACGCCATCGCAGAACGGGCCGGCATGACCACGGGAGCGATCTACAGCAACTTCAAAAATCGCGACGAACTATTCATTTCTTTAGGGCAAGCCTATTGGGCGCCGATCCGACCTGGCGTTCAGCCAGGCGCAACCTTGCCGGAAGTCATGCGAGCCTTCGCGGATGCCACACTTGCGGCGTTGCCGGACCGCCAGGCCGCTGCGGTTGGTCGTCTCACGGGCCTGGCCCATACCCTTACGCACGAAGAACTGCGGGTTAAAGTTTCCGAGTTCACGGCTCAAAGTTATTCCCTTGGCGAAGAGTGGCTTCGCTCCGCAACAAGAGAAGAAGATCTCCCCATGCCCCTGGATCAACTTGTACGCGTGATGCACGCCTTGACCGAAGGGCTCGTGTTCCAAAGACTTTTGACGCCAGAGTTGATACCCGACGAAATCTTCTATGCAGCTTTCGCCGCGATAGGAGTTCCGCGATCAACTTAAGGCGCCGCTTGCCTTAGCTAAATGAAGTTGACGGAACAACCCCCTAATTCTGGAAGCGACACCTTCACTCAACGAAACACGACAAAATCCTGGATGGCCACATCCGAACCTTTAGCCCCGGGCCCAGGCTCCGCCCGAACGACCAGCCGAACTGTGTGCCTGGCGTTTTTCAACTTAAAGGCGTGCCACACAGATTCGTCGCCTTTCCTGACATCCTCGTCGGGATAAACATCAATCGTGCGATCCAGCTTGCCGTCGAGGTACACATCCGCCTTCCCTCCCGTGGCGAGGTACGGACCGGTGATCATCGCCCCCGTTCCTTCAAAGCTGAACGTTGCCTCAGAGTCCTTTGATGCAGACACACGGCTCGACTTCTCACTCTTCCAGTCGCCTTTCCACTGCCAGCGCGGATCGGAAATCACCACGCGTTCCGTCGGCGACCCATAGTCATCCCACAATTCCATCTTTGTGGCCTTCGGAGCCTGTGTCCGTACAGTAATCGAGTCCCCTTCAACAGACCCGCCATTCTTTTTCACCAGATCCAGCGCACGTTTCTGCGTGCTGTCAACGATGGTCTTGAAAGTGAAATCGGTGTAGCTGAATTTCGTGTCTGCAATCGCAGGAATCCCGCTCTTCCATTCGTCAGGGATGCGTTTGTAGCCGATCATCGTCCCAAGTATTCCGCAAGCATTAGAAGGGTTGCAGTCCGAGTCCTGTCCTGCCCTCGTAGAAACCTCAAGCGTCTTCCAGAAGTCGCCCTCTCCATAGAGAAGACCAAGTGCTATATAGGCGCCGTTTAGTCTGGCATCGATGTTGAATGGCTTCAAGGCACCACTTGGGCAGGGCTCGCGATTGTTCCACTTGCCCTCAATCAGTTTCCAGGTAGCTTGCCACTCCTTCTCCTGCTTCGACCACGCCAGCACATCCGCGATCGTCATAGCGTAAGGGCTCTTCGCAGGTAAGCAAGCCAGACCGGCCTCAACAACTTTGCGGGGATCCTTCTCGAAGAACGCCGCCGAGTACATGCAGGAGACAAACACGCCGCCATAGATACCGTCGCCGTAATTCATGACCCGACCGGCGCGCCAGGCGATGTCAGTAGCAGCAACCGGGAGACCCGGCGCCATCAGACCTATGAAGTCAGCTTCAATCTGGAAGTCGATGTCGTTAGCATGGGCATTGTACTTGGGCGTACCCGCAAGAGTAGCGGAAACGCCGCGCTTCAAGGCCCTTCGCGAAGCCAGATTGGCATGCCACAAGGCGTACTTCGCGTCTTTGAACATAGCGCCGAAGTCATCTGTCGTAGCTCCCAAACCTTTGTCATCCAAAACTTTGGCAAAAGTCATGTCGACGTACAGATCATCTTGATTGATCGAGTTGCTGATCTTCTCCGGCATCCACTTCGGCAGATCCTTAGTCTCAATAATCCGCTCGTTGAAGCGGAACTCTGTGGGTGCGCCGTAACTAACCCCGATCATCTGGCCGGCCCAGCCACCTTCAATCTTGTCCCGCAATTCACTCAACTGGATTGTTCTGTTCGCGGTGCCGAACCCTGCTGCTACACCGACAAGCAGCACAGTGGCGGAAATCACAAGGAGAAGGATACGGTTCTTCATAACCGCATCAATCATATCTCTGTCTCTAGAAGCGCGCCGTCAGTCCGACGCGAATAGCCCGTGGCGAGCCTGGCATGATGTTGTTGTTGCTATGAGCAGTCGGGTAGTAAGTCCTGTCGAAGAGATTCTCAACATTCGCCTGCAACCGGATCTTTTCAGTTAACGAATAGAATGCTGCGATATCAGCACGTGTGAACGAAGGTAACCGCACCGTATTGTCGATGCCGGTATACAGGCTCGCTTGCTGAATCACACCCAGCCCGGCACTCAGGCGGGGCAGGATGCGGTAGTTGTTCCACAGAGAAAGAGTGTGCCGCGGAACCAGAGCAATACGCGCACCCGCCAGAGCCGCCGTAGTCGGATTCGAGATGAAAGCATCCTGCCACGCATAACCGCCTGTCATAAGCCAGCGACGGGTGATATTGCCGTTGACACCGACCTCAACACCGTTGGTTCGCTGGCTCCCGGTCTGCAACAGGCGCGATGGGTCGTTAGGATCCCTCGCGGTGGTGTTGGTTCGATCCAGCCGATAAACCGCGGCGGTGAAGGTAAGATTACGCCGGGCGTCCCATTTTGCTCCAGCCTCATAATTCTTGAACTGCTCAGGTTTCAGTGTTTGCGTGGTAGTGGTCAGCGAAGAAAACTGGTCTCCCGAACTTGGCAGATACGCCACGCTGTAGCTGGTGTAGAGCGACAAATTCGTGAGTGGCTTCAGGATCAGTCCAGCCCGGGGCGACACCATGTGATCTTGCCGGTCCAGTCGTTCGCCGTTTCGGTTGTTATGAAAATCGGTCGAGAAATAGTCGTATCGAACACCGGCCACCACCTGAATGTATCGGGATAGCTCGACCTGATCTTGAACAAAGACGCTGGACACATGATTGATGGCCGAGTTATCCGCATCCGTTGCCGATTGCCGGAATGTGGCACCCGAGTTCTCCAGTGCAGGATTGCCAAACGGCAGATTGATGGCAGTCGCGTTACCCGGCCAAAAGGCCGTATTTCGGAAATTAATGGATTTCTGACGCCCAAACTCCGTACCAGCCAGCAGCGTGTGACGAATAGGCCCGGTGGTTACGACTCCCGTCAGATCTGTCTGGTTAAACACATTCCGCCGCAGAGTCAAATTGCCATAGCCGCTGATACTCACCTGGGTGAGTGCTGGATTCACCGCCCCGGCGAAAACGTTCCGGTAGTACTTGTCGTAATCGCCGATCAGCGTGCTGTTGCGCAGGTTGAAGTTCGAGAACTGATGCTCCACGGTTAGGGATCCAAGATTCACATCGGCGGTGGCATAACTATTCGCTGGATCCCCAAAAAACGTCCGTCGATCTGCCGGTGACGGCCCCCCGTTGAACGACGGTATGCCGCGATCCACTGTGCGGTCGTCGCTGAAATTCTCGTAGTTGACCCGTACCTGCGTTCGCTCGCTAGCCCGCCACGTCAGCGAAGGGGCGATCCCATATCGCTCCAGTCCAACGGATCGCCGATAGCTGTCCGAGTTCTCATACAGCGCGTTCAGCCGAACGGCCACGCGGTCTCCAAAGTTGTGACCCAGATCTGTCGAGAAGCGCTTGACGCCAAAACTGCCCCCGTCCATCGTCAGCGACCGCAGCGGAGAAAAGTTCGCGTCTTTGGTGACCCGGTTGATCACTCCTCCACCGCCGCCGCGGCCAAACGTGAGCGCGTTCGCTCCTTTCACAGCTTCTACCCGTTCCACGTTGTAGACATCCCGGTAGTACTGCACGTCGTCGCGCACGCCATTCACATAAAAGTCAGCAGTTGTCGCATTGCCGCGAATCACAGGCGCGTCCCGGTGTCCTTCGCCCTGCGCCATCGTGATTCCTGGAATATAGCGGACCACGTCCGCCATGCTCCGCATCGCCTGATCCCGCAGAAGTTGACCGGTCACCACAGTGATGGATTGCGGTACGTCAATCAGAGGAGTTGGTGTTCGGGTAGATTCCGAAGCGATGACGCGGTAGTCGGCCGTGTCGGTAATCATCAGAACCTCCGATCGAGAGGCAACCGTCATCACGATCTCCAGCGTCCCGGCACCGATCTCATCTGGGCCAATCTCGCGAGCTATCTCGGAAAATCCACCCGCCGACACCCGGAGCGTATAAGCGCCCGGCTTCAGCGTGACCGTAAACCGTCCTCCGGGTCCGGAAATAACGGAAGCGCCGGTGCCGCGACCGTCTGCCCAGACAGTGATCCTCGCACCCTCAATCGGGCTGTGTGTAGGGTCCACAACAACTCCGGACAACGCCGGTGCAGCAGGCTCCCCCAAACAACAAGCGACGAAAGCGACTACAGGAACAACCAGATTCGTCAAGCGCTTCACACTATCCCGTGCCATAAAACCCTTTATTTCTCTCCGATGTTCCTGTTGGACTAAATTGGTCCTGATTGGAAATTCGATTGTACAGACAAACGCAATTGAGTTGCAAGTAAAAATCACGTCACAGCTCCGGACACCCAGCTTCTAAACTCCCCGGACACCCCGGCTTTAAACTCAAGGTGTGGAAGAGGAATTAACCGGTAAGGTCTACGATGGCCGCTTGATGAGGCGCCTCCTCACCTATATGTGGCCGTATCGCGCCTATGTAGGCGTTTCGCTGATCTTCCTGTTCTTTAATTCCCTAATGCAGATCGCCGGGCCTCTACTGATGAAGGTGGCCATTGACCGGTATCTCGCACCCAGCCCCAATACGCCCCTAACCACTCCTTTCGACAACTGGCTCTCAACAGACCCGTGGACCGGCCTGTCTCAGATCTCCGCTTTGTATCTGGGAGCCATCATCGTGGCGCTGTTCATGGAGTTCGGGCAGACCTACCTGATGCAGTGGACCGGGCAGAACGCCATGTTCGATATCCGGCGTGATCTCATGGCGCGTCTTCAGAAACTCGATGTCCAGTACTTTGACCGCAGCCCCGTGGGTCGCCTCGTAACGAGAGTCACCACCGACGTCGATGTCCTCAACGAGCTGTTCAGTTCTGGCCTTGTCACCATTCTGGGCGACTTACTCGTGCTGAGTTTCGTCGTAATCGCCATGTTCCAGCTAAGCCCTGGACTAACGCTCATCGTCCTTGGCGTCATGCCTCTGGTGATTTTCGCCACCGCGAAGTTCCGCAATACCGTTGCCGGAAGCTACCGGCGTATTCGAATCGCAGTCGCTAAAATCAACGCCTACCTGCAAGAACACGTTAATGGCATCGGCGTCCTCCAGTTGTTCAATCGCGAGAAGCGGAGCGTCCGGGAGTTCTCAGATATCAACCGGATTCATATGGACGCCTACAAGGATTCGATCTTTGCCTACGGCTGGTTCTACCCGGTAGTCGAATTTCTCAGTATGTTCTCCCTGGCACTCATGCTCGCCTATGGCGGTTTCCGCATCGTAAACAATGCCATGACTGTGGGTGTCCTGGTCGCCTTCTTTCAATATGGAATGCGATTCTTTCGACCTATTCAGGACCTGAGCGAAAAGTACAACATACTTCAGGCTGCGATGGCCGCCGCAGAGCGCATCTTCAAATTGCTCGACACTACGTCTGCAATCACCAGTCCCGCGAATCCTCTGCCGATCCGAAACGGTGCGATCGAGTTCGATCACGTCTGGTTTGCCTACAACGAAGAAGACTGGGTTTTGCGCGATGTGAGTTTCCGCATTGAAGCGGGCGAGACGGTTGCAGTGGTCGGACACACCGGTGCCGGCAAAACTACGCTCACCAATCTCTTACTTCGTTTTTACGACGTCCAGAAAGGAACCATCCGGATCGGTGGCATTGATATCCGGCAGTACGATCTTCGCGAGTTGCGAACCACATTCAGCATCGTCCTGCAGGATCCCTATCTGTTCACGGGAACTGTTGCCAGCAACATCCGCCTCGGGCAAACCGACATGACGCAAGACCAGATCGAAAACGCAGCCGAGAGAGTCAATCTGAAAGATTACGTAGACCGTCTTCCCGAAGGCTTCGATACGGCGATGCGGGAACGTGGCGCAGGATTCTCCACCGGTCAGAAGCAGTTGATCAGTTTCGCCCGTGCCCTCGCGCACGACGGCCGTATCCTGATCCTGGACGAAGCAACCTCAAGCGTAGATACGGAAACCGAAGTCCGCGTCAGGGAAGCACTCGAGCGGTTAGTCGAGGGTCGGACCAGCATGGTGATTGCGCACCGCCTCTCCACAATCCAGAAAGCAAGCCGCATCTTCGTAATGCATAAAGGTCTCCTGCGCGAGCAGGGCACACATCAGCAACTGCTCGGGTTGCGTGGAATCTACTGGAAGCTATACCAACTGCAATACAAAGACCAGGAACTCGCGCCTGTCGCAGCGCCTCTCGTAGCGCAATGACGCCCCGCGCAAAGGCTTAGCGAGTTGTCTCCAACTCGTGCAATAGCTGGATCATCCGGGCACCGGCGTCCGGCTTGCCGGCGTATCGCAAATCGTGGTACGCAGACGTAATCTGCGTCACCAGACGGGCTTCCTGTGCCGATGCCGGAAGGGCTTCCGCGAATTCAGCGGGAGTAAGCCAACCCGGCTTCTTAAACCCTCTGCGATTCAGGATGCGCAGCATTCTGCCATAGAGAATCCCAGCATCGGAGGCGACAGCCTTCCCCCGTGACACTCGCGCCACATCCCGCCGCAGCAGAATCTGACGAAGGAGCGAAGGTCCGAAATACCAGAAGAGCCCTAACGTCACCAACGCGACTGCCACCATCCCCGCTATCGGCGACCATAGCCTCTTTATAGCCTCGAGCCACGCTGGAAACATCTCGCTGAACTTCGTGCTGGAACTCACCAGCCGGCTTTTCCGTTCCACCCTGGAAACAAGATCGATCTGCTGGTCTATGGAGTAGTTCATCACCCAGTCGCGCCAAAGCGTCTCGGCAGCATCGGCGTACAGCAACAGTCTGGAAAGTAAGGCCGTCGTGCCCTGTGCGCCACGTGCGTCGGGCGGAGTGGGATCGAACGTCACCCAACCCTGCCCAGCGATCCAGGCCTCCACCCAGCTGTGCGCATCGGAAGCCCGCACCACCTGCCACCCGGTAATGGGGTTGTACATTCCGCTTTGAAAACCCGTAACGACTCGCGAGGGAATCTGAATCGACCGCAGCATCACCGCCATCGCTGATGCAAAGTACTCGCAATGGCCCTTGCGCCTTTCAAACAAAAACGTCGCTAGAGGATCGGCGCTCTTAACAGGCGGCAACTCGGTTGTGTAGGGATAGCTGGTTCGGAGGTGACGCGCGATTGCCTCAGCTCTGTCCCGCGCACTCACCCCCTGTCCAACCTGTTGCGCCAGAGCAGCAATCCGAGGATCGGTCGATGGCGGAATCAAAAGATATGTGTTCCGTGTGTATTCCGGCAATGGCGCAATCTGCGCAGGCACAGCTGCGGATGCAGCGTCTGGTACCCGAGCTGCGGATGCAGCGTCTCTCACCAAAGCTGCGGATGCAGCGTCTCTCACCAAAGCTGCGGATGCGGCGTCCGGCAAATGCCCGGTAGCGTAATAGCTGCGGCCCTCCGTTGTGCCAAGCCCGCTGCGGTACGTTTCCCCCGGTCCCCGGTAGATGAACCTTAGGCCGTCAGCCTGCAGAAGCTCAGGAGTGCCGGCAAAGAACAAGGCATCGGAATCGATGGGTCCAATCCGGACCTCATAGCTGATCCTCGGTCCAGTGCGGCGACGCTGCGTGTCCGTAGCCAGAGGCGTGGGACCCCGCAACAATGGAATCCGTTCCAGATCCCTTGCAGGATTGAACCACCGCTGGCCGTCGAATTGCGTCAGCGCCGCGCCCCGCCATTTCAAACCGGCTTTCTCGTTCGGAGCCTGCAAACGAACATGCATCACCGCGGTGCTTTGCTGCTTTAACTCCCCAATCTGGCCAAGAATCACCTCGTCAGAAAAACCAGGAAGGTGGTAACGCTCGTTCACCATCGAGCGGAACGCGGCTCTGGCGGTGCGTGGGAGCAGAAAGAACAGAGCGCTGGTCATGAAAACGATCCCAATCGTCATAACAGCTGTTAGCGTTGCGAGACGGCGCAGGAAACTTCCGGTTCCGGCACCTGGCAGCAGGACCACCGACTGATTCGTCATGCGACTGGCCCGGCGCATCTCGGAACAGCAAAACGTCGCAACGCCAAAGATCAAAAACAGTGTCAGGAACAGAAAAAAGTTCACGCTGCCGGAGAGCAATGTGGCGGAAAGCAGTTCCAGAAACGCGATCAGCTTCACAAAGAAATAGTCGCGATCCGACTTCGCGGATAGGACGCGAATGACAGCGAGAAAGCAAATCAGATGGACGGTTGCAGGGATAAACTCGCGGGAAAGAAAGAAAACATCGAGGGGATAGAAACCAACGTAAGCGAGTGTGGCGGCTGCGATCCAGTAGCCATTCACTTCAAACCGGACGAAGCCCGAAACAATCAGAAGCCGGACAATCAGTCCAGCTCCCGTAATCGCGATGGTGGGGGTATCCAGCGCTCCGGAACCTGCCAGGGCAAGGTAGCCGCTCGCCAGCAAGCCGAGCAGGGAAAACTGAAAAACCTGCTCGACTGCCTGCGTTGCCTGAACCTGGGTGGCCTGAACTTGTATTGTCGGAGGTTGCGTCGCGTAAACAGAAGCCCGGCGCATGCCTCCAGCGTAACGTGCCGGGGCGAAGTCTTAGCTAAGAGGCTCGAACCAGCTGCTCGAGATCCACAATCACCCGGATCAGAGAATCCGCTTGCTCACTCAGGAGCAGACTCGCCGCCGCACCTTCTTCGGCATTAGAGGCTACCGACTGGGTGGCTGAATCCATTTGGGCCAGGGCGCTCGCAATCTCAGACGCGCCGCGCGCCTGTTCCTGACTCGCGTTGGTAACTTCGTTGACTAAGTCCTTCAACTTAATAGAATGTTCGGTTATGCCGGTGATCGATTCGCCAAGCATCCGAAGCTGAGCGCTGCCCGCCTTCGAGGTCGCCATCGATTCTTCGATCAGCTGCGAGGTATCCCGTGCGGATTCCGCGCTGCGCTGTGCCAGTGTGCGAACTTCGCCAGCTACCACTGCGAAGCCCATTCCGGCATCCCCGGCACGTGCAGCTTCAACAGCAGCGTTAAGCGCGAGAATGTTGGTCTGAAACGCAATCTCATCGATTACTTTCATGATCCGGGCCATCTTGGAACTCGCAGTTTCGATCCCACTCATCTGGGCTACCATCCGCTCGAGGTTCTCATTCGCTCCGTTGATCGACCGGGATACCGCATCGACTTCATCGGAAGCGTGCGAGGAGTGATCCGCGTTCTTGCGAGCCATCGCAGTAATCTCTTCGGTGGAAGCCGATGTTTCCTGAACCGACGCCGCTTGTTCCGACGAGCCCTGGGCCAGAGTCTGACTGGAAGCTGCAACCTGCCGTGAAGCGGAAGCAACCTGAGAGGCACCGTCACGTAACTTGCTGATCGCTGTCAGCAATGCGTGGTTGATGCTACGGATGTTCCAGAATGCAAGCCCGAGTGCAAAGACAAGAGACAATCCGAACGTTACGAAAAGCCAAACCTTCGCGGTCGACGCTGCGGCAGTCGCACCGGCAGCATTTGCATCTCCGCCAGCCTTATTCAGCGTAGCGAGCTCATCCAGAAGCTGCGCGCGTTCCCGGGCAATCGGGAGCATCCGCGTCGTCCATACCGAGTAGTTTTGCTCCGGCGTTCCTGCCTGCAAAACCGGCCGGACTTCACGCCACATTTCACCGACGCGATCATGTGCTGCAACGACGCGAGCGTACAACTCACGGTCTTTCTGCTGGGTCATTGTCTTCTCGTAACCTTGCAACGCACCCCGAAATTCACGGTCAATCCGGTCAATATCGGACTCTAGTGCGCTTTTCTCAGCAGGTGTGATGGAAATCGAGCTGTGCGTCAGCATCAGTGCGCGGTGGTCTCTTCCCATCGTCCCCAGCTTACTTGCGACAAACAAACCCGGTAGCGAATCGGAAACGATCGAATCGACCGCTCCACCCAGCCGCGACAGACTCAGCAGAGCCACGGTTCCCAATACGGCCATCATCAAGGCCATTCCTGCAAACGAAATTGTTAGTTTTTTTCCAACGGTCACATTCACCTCTGAGCGGGCAGCTAGCCCTGCGAATCAAGTGCATCCTCACAGTGGATGCTCTCAACTAAGGTGAAACAAAATGGATGGCAGCGAGCGAGCTAAAGGCCTTGTGCTTCGGCGAGAAGTTCTTCTATGTTTCCGCTAAGTTCTTTCTCATGAAGCAGCCCAATCCAGACGCGGGCGATCCTTCCTTTTCGATCCAGCAGGAAGGATGTTGGGATGCTCTGAACCGCATCGGTAACCGCCGAATCAGCGACAGGAATCAGAATTGGGTAGCTTACACGGTACTGATTCACGAAAGCGGGAACCACATCCAGGGGCTTCTTGTCGACGGTGACGCCAGCCACTGTGACTCCCCGACCTCGATAATTTTCGTAAACACGAACGATGTCGGGTGTTTCTTCCCGGCAAGGACGACACCAGGTAGCCCAGAAGTTCAACAGGACCACACTGCCCCTGTTTTCCTTTAAATCCCATTTCTGACCATCAACCGACGTCCACGAGAACGAAGGCATAACAGCACGCGTTTCCGGAGGTTTTACCGATTGGTAAGACGTGGCCCCCGCTTCGCGCGATAGGGTCACAACTGCAGCGATACCCGCGACCAGTGCTCCAAACAACAGCAATCTCGGCAGCGTCTTACTTTCGTGGCGTTCCGTACCTCGATCCATGCTCACTCCGAACCAGCAGAGAGCCTGGCCCCATCCCTAATATGCCTGATCTGGCATGACTTCGATATACCGGTCCAGCAACTCCAGCTTGCTACTCTTCGGGGTCGTCACAAATGCCAGAGTCATGAAACCAACCGCGTCGGTATTGCGATGTTCGTTGGGATTCGTGTCGGCAACGTACACCGGAGCAGCCAGCTCTTCAGCCCCACTCCACAATCCACTGAGATAGCCAAGTTTGAAGTTCTCCCAATCCTGACCAGTGGAATAGCCGGGAAAAAGGCGGGTAAACCAGCCGGATAAATCAACCGGGGTCATTGGGCCACACATTTCTGCCAGCGCAGAGCCAGCCTGCCCGCAATCCTTCACCGTCTTCTGTCGAGTCAATCTCTGCCCCCTGAGGTACTGCAATTGCTGCCATACCAGAATGCAGCAGATTTGGTCAAACGTCATTAGCCCCGTAGCGGGGGGTATATGGGTAACTTGAGGGTACGATGGTTACCGTGAGCTAACTCACTAAATGCAACAAGACTTTGCACCTCATGTCACGCCTTGTCCGTCCAGCTAAAGGGTATTACTCCAGAATGAATCGAATTTCACAAGTTTGCCTGCTGGTGCTATCGGCATTGGCTCTTGATGCCCGCCAGGTGCCGCAAACCTGTGGGACACATGACTTTAGGTCCCAGGAAGAGTATCACCTTCACCGTCGCGCGACACGTGTCGGAAGCAAGCGCGCCAGGCTCGCAACCGTTCAGGCTGTGCGTCCGGATCGGGGAAATATCGCCCTGCTGGACGACAGTGACGGAGTCATTTCACGTCGTAATCCCTTTAATCTCAACCAGAGAACTCTGCGATTCATCCCCGCAACTGTGGGGGACGCAAAGCACCGGTATGAATTGATCGCTGACAGTTACAGTGCAGCAGAAGCAAGCGCTGGCACTCCGGTAGCAGGTCTCGGCGATGATGATACCCGGCTCGTCCCACTTCCGTTTGCGTTTCCCTACTTCGGCCGTACCTATTCTGATGTCTACTTGAATTCCGATGGAAACCTGACATTTGGCACAGGAGACAGCGCGGCAACCGACCGGTCCCTGGGGCGATTTCTTGCCGGCCCTCCCAGAATCGCGGGAGCTTTCACCGATTTAGATCCAGGCAGGACCTCAGGCGGAGTTGTCACCACCAGTTCGTCAGATCGCTTCGTCGTGAGCTGGGTGCAGGTACCGGAATACTCTGAAATCGGCGCCGGACGAGTTCAGACGTTTCAGATCCGGCTGTTTCCCAACGGAACCGTCGAGATTGCCTGGAGTAGCGTCACTGCACGGGATCTCGTTGTCGGGATCAGCCGCGGCCGACTGGAAGGGGAAACCGCGATTGTCAGCTTCTCAACTACCCCAGCCGGTGAACATCCCTCCAGTATCGCGGAGCGGTTTTCCGGCTCCGATTCCATCGACATCTTCGTTGCGGCGCAGCGTTTCTACCAGAACCATGACGATGCCTACGACTACCTTGTTTTCTTCAATACTCTTGGAATTCAGGCTGATGTCGGAGCACTTGCCTACGAGGTCACAGTGCGGAATAACAGATCGGGTTTTGGCGACTTCATGGTCAGCATCGGTCCCGAGGCGGGGTCACCGCGACGACTGCAAGCTCTCTTGAATATGGGTGCTACCAGAGACTACCCCCGCGATGTAAACGCGCAAGTGAATACCCGTCTGCCTACACCCGATACGCCCAGGACGGTGCTTGCCCATGAAGCAGGTCACTTATTCCTTGCCTATGCGAGCGTAAGAGACGACAGAGCACCTAACGAACAGCCTATGCTCGGCTTTCAAGGGGCGCACTGGGCTCCGACGTTCAATTCCGAAGCGTCGTTAATGGAAGGCCACCGAATCCGTGACAATGGCGAGAGTTCCTCAGCACCCCGGTTCACGACCACGGGCGCGGTTGAAGCGTTTGCGCCTCTCGACCAGTACCTGATGGGCTTGCGTTCTGCTGAAGAGGTGCCTGATACGTTCTATGTTGCCAATCCCAGAGGTGGCGTGCCGTCGCAGCTACCCCGCGTTGGCGCATCGTTCGACGGAACTCGCCGGAATGTGGCGATCGACGAAGTGATCGCGTCTGTCGGCCGGCGCACTCCCGATCACACGGTCGCGCAGAGGCGCTTTCGATTTGGGTTCGTTCTGATTACTCCGTCAGGTCAGGAACCCTCTGCGGACGACCTGCAACGCATAGAGGATTACCGGGCCGCCTTTGAGCAGTTCTATGGTCAGGCAACGTCGCAACGGGCCGTCGCTGACACATTGCTCAAGAGATCGCTGACGATTTCTGCATGGCCTGCGGTCGGAGTTACCCCCGGCGCATCGATCGATGCAACGGTCCGCACGCAAGCGCCGGTCGAGTCAAACCTCACCGTACTGCTCCAAACCCAGTCAGGCGCAGTTACCGTACCCCAGTCCGTGACGATCGCAGCAGGGCAGCGCGATGCCAGCTTTAGCATCGCGGGCCTGCGTGCCGGAGCAGATACAGTCACCGCGAGTCCCTCTGACGCCCAATACGAGACTGTGGAATTCAAAGCCAGCGTCATCTCGCCTGCGGCCCGGATGCTCACACTCATCTCAGGAGATGGACAAGTAGCCACGGGCGCTGTTCTGAGCCAACCGATTCAGGTGAGAGTCACCGACATCAATGAGTTGCCGTATCCCGGAGTGCTCCTTTCCGCCACGCCGACCGGGGGAGGAACTGTTTCGCCCTCGGAGATACTCACCGATGCGAGTGGATCGGCGACATTTCTGTGGACGCCTGCTTCCGCACCGGGGCAGCAACTCCAGGTAGCCAGTACCTCGGTCCCCGGCATGGTTGTGGTCAACGCTCTCGCAAGACCAGCCATTGCGGTCGGAGGTGTAGTCAACGCGGCTTCCTTTGTGGCAGGCGTCGTTCCCGGCGGAATTGCAACGGCATTCGGATCGAGCCTCGGGATTGAAACCCTGAATTCGCTGGAGTTGCGGATCAACGGCCGTCCTGCGTCAATCTCCTATTCCAGTCCCGGGCAGGTAAACTTTCTCGTCCCGTCCGATCTGCGCGGACCCATTGCCGAGATCGCGGTTCAGAACGCGGCGGGTCTCTCGCAGGTTAGTGTGGTGCCAGTTCTGCCCGTGCAGCCCGGAATATTCTTCGATCCCAACACCGCTTACGGTGCGGTTCTCGTATCCGGTACAGGTCTACGAACCTCGCAAAGGCCAGCGCAGCGCGGCGAGTTCGTGGAGATCTATGCAACAGGTTTGGGTGCGACCACCGCGGGCTCCAGCACTCAGCAAGCTACCGCGGTGACGCCTGAAGTCTTCGTTGGTGGTCTCCCGGCGGAGGTTGTTTTCAGCGGCCTGGCCCCTGGGTTCCCCGGCTTGTATCAGATCAATGCACGAGTTCCGGTCTCTTCCACGACCGGTACCGTCCCACTCGTTGTGACGGCAGCAGGTCAGAGAAGCAACGAGGTCCGGATCGAGATTCGTTAATCCACTTCGGCTAGACTCGGCAAATGGCGCAAAAACAGAAAGCCGTATTCGATCCAAAAGCATTCCTTGCAGAAATCGGCCAGGGTAGGACCATCGCGGCTTGTACTGAGGGTAACGTCGTTTTTGCGCAGGGCAGCGCCGCGAATTCCTTGTTCTTTATCCAGAAAGGGAAGGTGAAGTTAACCGTCGTTTCCAAAACCGGTAAGGAAGCCGTGATCGCCGTTCTGGGAGTCAACGAATTCTTCGGGGAAGGTTGTCTGGCAGGGCAACACCTCCGCATGGCTACTGCGACCGCGATGACGGATTGCTCGATCATGCGGCTGGAAAAAGCCACCGTAGTCCAGAAGCTTCATCAGGAGCCCGCTTTCTCGGAAATGCTGCTGGCCTACATGCTGACGCGCACCATAAGGATCGAGGAAGATCTGGTGGACCAGCTGTTTAACTCAAGCGAGAAGAGGCTGGCGCGGGCTCTGCTGCTTCTGGCCAACTTCGGAAAAGAGGGTAAGCCGGAAAAAGTAATTCCAAAGATAAGCCAGGAAACACTGGCCGAAATGATCGGTACCACCCGCTCGAGAGTCAGTTTCTTTATGAACAAATTCCGCCGCCTTGGTTTCATCGAATACAACGGATCTCTCGAAGTGCATAGTTCCCTGCTAAATGTCGTTCTGCACGATTGAACGAGTCTTTTTCTGAAGTGAGCAATATTGACCAGACAACGGTGCCGCCAGGTGGTACCGTTAGCTCTCGTCGTAGCTAATCTCAACAAGATTGCGGTGGGAATGGAGTCCGGGCCGGCCTAAATCTTCTCGTAAGAACTGGCTTGCCGAAGTATGTTTTCCAACCACGACCGGCCAGTATTCGCGACCATCACCGGTCACTGGCTGAGCCTGCTTGGTGCCTTCATTGTCACCACAGCTTCTGTCTGCTGGCTCCTCGCCCTGCCAAGTCAGATCCGTGGCCACGTCTCGAATCCCTATATAGGAATCCTGCTCTTCGTCGTGCTGCCTATTGTGTTCGTCGGTGGGCTCCTCCTGATCCCGGTCGGTGTGTATTTCTCCCGCAAGAAAGTTCGTGAGGGATTCGCAAACAGCACAATAGACAGGGCGACTTCCATACGACGCCTCGTCACATTCCTCGGAGTAACAACGTTCTTCAACATTGTCATCGCGTCTCAGTTAACCTACCGCGCGGTCGAGCATATGGAAACGACCCAATTCTGCGGACAGAGTTGCCACGTGATGAAGCCAGAGTTCACCGCATACCAGAATTCGGTCCACTCCCGTGTACTCTGCGTAGACTGTCACGTCGCACCCGGCGCATCCGGATGGGTGTCCAGTAAGTTATCCGGCACGCGTCAGCTACTGGCCGTCGCCTTGAATAATCATCCCCGTCCTATCGAGTCCGCGATGGAATCCGACCGTCTGATTCCTTCTTCCCAAACCTGCGAACAGTGCCATTGGCCGGAAGTTGGGGGAACAGTCCGGGTGCGAGTCATCCCAAACTATAAAAGTGACGAGCAAAACACGGCCAGTCATACGGTGCTGTCCATGGTTATCGGAGGCTCGGATGCTTCCGGCATCCATGGATCCCACTTCGGACCGGGCATCCGGATCCGCTACGCTGCCGCCGACCCGAAACGCGAATCGATCCCGTGGGTCGAGTATCGAAACGAGAAAACGAAAACGCTGCGCACCTTCGCGACTGCTGGTTCTAAGTCCAGTGAAGTCGCGAAGCTCCCAGCGCACGACATGCAATGTGTCGATTGCCACAACCGGCCAGCCCACGCTTTTGAGCTCCCGGAGAGGGCGGTGAACCGTGCCATTGCTTCCGGGGACGTTCCCGCCGCGCTCCCATTTGTCAAAAAGAAAAGCCTCGAGCTTCTAAACGCCAGCTATCAGGACGACGCGGAGGCTGCGCGCAAGATTGCCGACGGACTCGGAAGTTATTACCGCACATCCCACCCTGCGGTATTTTCAACAAACGCCGCTGACGTGACAAAAGCCTCGAAAGCAATTGCGGCAATCTATGCCAGGAACGTGTTTCCGGACCTAAAGGTCACATGGGGAACATATCCGAGCAATATTGGACATACCGATTCACCTGGCTGCTTCCGATGTCACGACGACGGGCATGCAAGTGCTGACCAGAAAGTCATTACACAGAACTGCACTTCCTGCCACGAGATGCTGGCGGTCGAAGAAGCCTCGCCCGAAATTCTCAAGACGCTGAACCTTGGCGACCGTCTCGGGCAACTGCAGAGACGCTAACACAGGCCTTCACAGGCCGCACAACACCGTCACATAACCAACCGATAGGAGACCCATGTACGCAAAGACAGGGATACTAATTACGCTGGCTTTGGCCACAAGCCTTTTCGCCGAACACAGCGAGGCAGGTAAGATGTCCTACGACAAGGCCTGCAAGTCTTGCCACGGCGCTGACGGTACTGCTAACCCAGCAATGGCTAAGGCTCTTAAAGTGGAGATGCGCCACCTCGGTTCCTCAGAGGTTCAGGCGCAATCCGACGCGGAGTGGAAAGCGGCCATTACTGACGGTAAAGGCAAGATGAAGCCCGTCAAGTCCGTATCCGGTGCAGCCACTAATGATGTGATCGCATTTATGCGAACGCTGAAAAAGTAGAGAGCACACTTCTATGAAACGCTGGCTGTTTACCCTGGGGCGATACCGTTTTCGATTTGCGCTGGGCATTCTCGCACTGGGCGCGGGTGTGGCCGGGACCACCGGCAAGGCGCCATTCCGACCTAACGCGAAAGCTGCGTTTGCCGATCCGAAAACTGTCAGCTTCGTCAGGCCGGGTCTGAGTGTGAAGGTCAACTCGGCCGAGATTGCAGCCGATGGAACAGTCAGCGTTGTCTTTAACGTCGCGGACCCGCGTGGTCTTCCTCTCGACCGCGAGGGCATCGTGACACCGGGAACTGTCGCCCTCAGCTTCATCGTGGCGCACATACCTCAGGGACAACAGCAGTATGTCTCTTACACCACCCGGAGTGCAACGGGGGTGGTAAGCGGCACAGTCACCCAGGCGGCGTCCGACACCGGTGGCGCTTACACCCGGATCGCTGAGGGACAGTATCGTTACGTATTCCGCACCAAAGCGCCGACCGATATCGACCGTTCGACAACTCATACGATCGGCATCTACGGATCGCGCAATCTGCAGGAATTCGAACTTGGAACAAACTACGTAAGCACCACTTTCGACTTCATCCCAGCAGGTGGGCAAGTAGCCACCGTGCGCGACATCATCCGCTCTTCAAGTTGCAACAAGTGCCACGATGAGCTCGCGGCACATGGCGGCTCACGGCGAGGCGTTGAGATGTGCGTCCTGTGCCACACTCCTCAGACGTCGGACCCCGATACCGGCAACACCATGGACCTGCCTGTGCTGGTGCACAAGATCCACGCGGGCGAAGCACTGCCCAGTGTCCAGGCCGGACGTCCCTACGAGGTCGTAGGAAACGCAGCAAGGCGCTTCGACTGGTCTAACGTGGTGTATCCCTCGGACGTACGCCGTTGCGAATCCTGTCATGAACAGAGCACGAGTGCGACTCAGGCCATGGCCCACCTCACAAGGCCAACCCGGGTAGCCTGCGGATCCTGTCATGATGACGTAAACTTCGCCACCGGTCAGGGCCATGTCGCCGGACCACAGGTTAGCGACAATCAGTGCGCTACCTGCCACTTACCGCAAGGAGAGCTGGAGTTCGATGCATCAATCCGCGGCGCTCATACGATCCCACAGGAATCTACTGCACTTGGCGGCCTTGCACTGGAGCTGGTTCGAGTAGAAGACGGTTCGCCGGGTAAGCGGCCGATCGTCACTTTCTCCATCAAGGACAAAGCCGGTGACGGTCTCCCCACGAGTCGTGTCAACAGTTTGTCACTGGTCATGGCTGGCCCCACGTCAGGCTACGGATACACAAGTTTCGGATCCGATGTCACAACGCCAGGATACGTTTCGGAAGACGCGCGCCAGGCCACCTGCACGCCCGAAGGAACGTGCACCTACACATTCCGGCACGCAATTCCCGAAAACGCCAGAGGCTCCTATTCGATAGGCATCGAAAGCAGACGGATGGAAACGCTGCTGGCCGGCACAACCCGTGAGCGCAATGTGCAATACGGAGCGCAGAACAAAGTCATTCACTTTACTGTGGACGGGACCCCCGTGGAGCCGCGCCGGGACATCGTCTCCACCGTGCAGTGCAACCAGTGCCACACGCGAATCTCCGCTCATGGCGAGAACCGGAACGAAGTAGCAATGTGCGTTCTCTGTCACAACCCATCGCTGACAGACGTAGCGCGGCGGCCCATAGCCGTCAATCTTGCGGATCGCGACCAGCCTCCACAAGGCGTCGATTTCAACTTGCTAATCCACCGGATCCATACCGGCGAGCACCTCAAGGCTGACGGTCGACCCTACGTCGTAGTAGGTTTTGGCGGGACCCGCCATGACTTCAGCGAAGTCAGGTACCCCGCGATGAGTCCGGGTGGAGCGCCGGGAGATCTTCGCAACTGTGCCATGTGCCACATCAACGGCTCCGAGCGCAACCTGACCCAGGTGAGTAGCGACGTTGTCGATCCGCAGGGGCCGATAAACCCTGTCAAACCGATCACGTCCGTCTGCACGGGCTGCCATGTTTCCCCGTCCACCGCGTCACATGCCCTGGTCAACACAAGTGCGCTGGGCGAGAGCTGTGGAACCTGTCACAGCCCTACTTCCCAATTCTCAGTCGCCAGGTCGCATGCGCAGTGAGGCAGCAAGTGTCTTGCTCTTACTTGTCGCCCTCTGCTCGCAAGCGCAGCAGCCGCCTAAGCCCGCAGCACCGCCCAAATCTGAGCCTGCGGTAACAGCGCCGGAGTACATCGGCTCGGAAGTCTGTCAGGCCTGCCATGAGGATATCTTCACCAGGTTCGTGAAGAGTCCTCACCAGGCCGTCGAGACCTCAAAAAAGTTCGCGCGCGCGGGTCAGGCATGCGAGTCCTGCCATGGTCCGGCGAGCAACCACGCAGAATCCACTTCGGCGGCCGACATCCGCAATCCCGCAAAGCTCAGCGTCGGCCAGGCAGACCAGGGCTGCCTCACCTGCCATCTGAATCAACCGACTCACGCGGGACGTATTCAGAGTGGGCACGCCAAAGGACAAGTTTCGTGCAGCGGCTGCCACACCATCCATGGAAGCGCGGCGGAGCTAACAACGACTAAGCCGGCCCAGATCAACGCCCAGTGTTCCACCTGCCACCTCAGTTCCTGGGCGCAGTTCCAGAGGCCTCATGCCCACAGAGTCGCGCAAGGCGCAATGTCGTGTGTCGATTGTCACAACCCTCACGGAACGTTTCGTCCTCAAATGGCCCGGGCCTTCGCCGCAAATGAGCCCGGTTGTCTCCGCTGTCACACCGACAAGCGCGGTCCTTTTGTGTTCGAACATGCGCCCGTGCGGCTGGAGGGATGCAACGGATGCCACGAGCCACATGGCTCCGCAAACCCAAGGATGCTTTCAAGGCACGAGGTTCGCTTCGTCTGCCTCGAGTGCCACGCTAACGTAGGCGTAATCCCCGCATCCAGCGCCGGAAGAGTCCTTGGTGGCGTTCCTCCTTCATTTCACGACCTGCGTTCCCCACGATTCCGAAACTGCACCATATGCCACCAAAAAGTTCATGGAAGCCATGTGGACCGGAACTACCTGCGATGAAACTCCTGCTGTTGCTCCTGACTGTGGTCTTAAGCGGGATGGCGCAGGACGACTCGCCGGCAAAGGAAGTCGTCGCGCCGCCGCCTCCAGCAGAGTCACCAGTTCCAACGGTAGAATCCTGGGTAACCGGCACAGTCGATTTTGGCTACCGCTGGCGGACCGATGTTGGCGGCAGCTTTGATTCGTATCGCAGCGTGGTGGATTTCGGCTCTGGCCCTAAGCTTTTTGGCGCTGACTTCTCAATCGTCGATCCAACGAAGCGTTTGTTCGACCGCCTCGACATCCGCGCCCTGAACTGGGGTGACGACCCCTATTCCACGACTCACGTGGGCGCCCAGAAGAATCGCGTCTACGAATTCTCCATGGACTATCGCAACATGGCGTACTTCAACGCGCTGCCATCGTTTGCGAATCCTCTGCTGAGTCGCGGCTCGCTTCTTAGCGAGCGATCGTTCGATATCCGCAGGAAACTGGCTACCATGCAACTGGATCTGAGGCCCGGCTCCAGCATCATTCCCTACTTCGCTTATGAACGGAGTTCCGGAAACGGCAGAGGCGTGACAACCTTCGTCTCCGACGCGAATGAGTATGCGGTGCCCAACCGCTTACGCGATGCCAACGATACCTATCGCGGTGGAGTCCGGTTCGAGTTCCGGCGGTTTCACGCTACCGGCGAAGTAGGAGCAACCGCGTTCAAGGACGACCAGCAGCTCTTCGAGGCCTCTCCCTCCAACCTCGGTAACAGGGACACCCCATTCCTTGGCCAACGCCTTTTTCTAACGAACCTCCAGCAATCCTACGGCGTTCGCGGCAACGGCCTTTTTAGTAAAGTCCTGTTCACCTCCAACGCATTCTCGTGGCTCGACCTCTACGGTCATTTCCTCTATAGCCGCCCCGAGACCGACACGAACTACCAGCAGTTCAATACCGGGAATTTCGCAATCTCGAATGCAGCGCTGTTCACCACCAGCCAGCAATTCGCGCTGGCCTCGAGCGCCCGCATGCCCCACACCGCAGGAAGCGCCGGAGCGGAAATTCGTCCCTGGAGCCGCGCACGCGTGATGGTCTCCTGGCTGACCGACCGGATTGAGAACAGCGGTACCGCCAATTTCGATGCGCTGCTGCGTAACGAGTACAACCAGTCCGATGTGGACCTGATCCTTGACCTGACACGGCAGGTCACAGTCCGCGGAGGCTATCGCTATGTATGGGGAGATGCCCGGACGGCAGTGACGCCGGTTTCAGGACTGCTGACTCAGGAGACCGCAGACTTGAGGCGCCATGTTGGAAAGGGTGGATTTACCTATCGGCCCCTGACGCGTTTGACGGTCAGCGCCGATGTGGAAGCCGCAGCCA
>JACMLA010000882.1 GCA_014379815.1 Bryobacteraceae bacterium
GGCCTTCGTCAGCCGGATCGTAGAAGCGGTTCGTGACGTACACCAGAACTCCTGCAGTGCTTCCGATCACCTTGTAGCCGTGTGCGACTCCGGGAGGAATCACCAGCTTCCAGGGCCGCAGGTTTCCTATATAGAGAGTGTTCTTTGCTCCGAACGAGGGTGAGGAGGGCCGGATGTCTACCAGTGCGACCTGAAACATACCGACGGCGGGTACCCAGAAATCAGTTTGGCGGGAATGGTGATGAAACGCCTTAATAGTCCCCGGGTAACTGAGCGCACATGAGACCTGCATGGTCTCGGTAGACACGGCGTCGCCACGCCCGGTCCCGAACCGGAGGATCTCGAGGAAGTGACCCCGATCGTCAGGCCACAATGCGGCGGTCTCAATCTCTACACCCGGGATGATCTGGTCGGACGCTGACGAATTTATGATTGAACCCAGACCCGGCTTGCAAAAAGGCAGTGCTGGCATCGTCGAAAACAGAGGGCAGACTGCGACTGCGGCACTCATGCGGACTGCTCTTTCTTAAGCGTTTGAATTACAAGCATATTTTCCTGAATAGAAATTGTTTAGCGACTGGAAGAGGTGGTCAGCTTCGGAGTAAGTGCTTTGTTGGGGCAGTACAGGAAAGAAAGGTACGATGCGGATCGTAAGAGAGCTCCGCCCTTTGTCGTACCAAAACTAACTAAATTGTCCCTCAAGCATACGGATTTCGGGGATACTCGTCAAGAGTTAATACTCCGCAGGGGTCCTAGTACTGTTGGTTGAAAGCTCACTGAAGAGTTTAGGAAAGAATCTGGCGGACTTTTCCTGCGTGCCCGCTTTCTGCTGTGAGATTCGATGACCGGCAGGTAGTCGAAACCGGTTGTCGCTCAATTCACAGGAGAAACTCAATGCAACGATCTTTTCTGACAGCAACTCTGATTTCCGGATTGGCTTGCTGCGCTGTTATGGCTCAAAACAATCTCGAAGCGGAGATTCCTTTTCAGTTTCATGTGGGACACACTCTTATGCCCGCCGGGAAGTACCACGTGAAGCAAAGTCCCGTCGGCACGCTGACACTTCGGCACACCGAAAAACCGAAGGCGGTGATGACCCAGACTCTTCCCGGTGTGGTTAGGGATCCTGTTGGGACTGCCGGACTGAGATTCCACCGATATGGCGACACATACTTTCTGGTGAAACTCTGGACGCTTGGGACTAACTCCGCACGAGATCTCTTTACCAGCAAGATGGAGAGAGATCTGGCGAACAGCTCTGCCAATGTGCAAACAGCGGGGATTCCGCTGCGCGGTCGATAGTGCTTGAGGGAGGCGGCGGAGCGCTTCTTGCTCTGCCGCTCTCACTGCTCCTCCGTGAGGAAACAAGTGAATAGGATGACTTACTTGAGCTGCACACACATTGTTGTTACTGAAACTCGTATACTATACCCACTAATCTACAATTCGGCGGGACGTGGGCGAAATGGGACACGTAACTCAACTGTTGCAAGAGTGGCGAGAGGGCAATCGTCAAGCCGAGAACGAATTGTTCTCCCTTGTCCTGCCGGATCTCCGGCGTCTGGCTCAGCATCTCATTCAGGGCGAACGTCAGGGTCACTCCCTGCAGGCAACGGAACTGGTGGACCAGATCTACTTTCGCCTGGTCGCCGCCAGGGACCGCGAATGGCACAGCCGGGGACACTTCTACGCTATAGCAGGTAGAGCTATGCGCAGGTTACTGATCGATCACGCTCGCGCTCGTCCCGCGGGGGAGAAGGTTGCGCTGGAACCATTGCAGGATTTCCTTCCGGCTAATTCCGCCGACATAAATGTCGCGCTCACGGTCGATCAGCTTATGGAACGCATGGAGGCTGTAAACCCTTCCTGGTGCACACTTGTCGAGCTCAAGTATTTCCTTGGACTTACTGATGACGAAGCGGCAGAAGTATTAGGAATGAAAGTAAGAAGTTTGCAGCGAATGTGGCTGGAAGCACGCAAGTGGCTGTTTCAGCAGATAAGGGGGGACGATGCCACAGAACATCCAGGATGACGATGTTGTGATGAGTCTGGTCGAAGTGGCTCTGACCTATCCTCCGCACGAGCGGGAAACATGCCTTATGGCTGCGTGCAACGGCAACACCCAGCTGATGACCCAGGTAATGGACTGCGTGGCATGGGAAGAAAGAATGAGGGGCTTTCTGTTGAATCCCGTCCTTGCTCCTCAGCCGGACAAACGCCCATTTGCCCCTGGAGAACTGCTGGACAACCGATTCCGTATCCTGCGCGAAGTAGCCGAGGGTGGAATGGGTGTTGTCTATGAGGCGGCAGACGACAAACTCCAGCGTCTGATCGCATTGAAGGTTGCCAAGTCCGGGTATCGCAGCCGGCTGTCGCCCGAGGTGCGCAACGCCACCGCGATCAGCCATCCCAACGTCTGCAGAATCTTTGAGATTCACACCACTACAACCAAATCGGGCGAAATCGATTTCGTCACCATGGAGTTTCTCGACGGCGAAACTCTTTCGGCGAAACTTGCGCGAGGTCCGATACCGGAACCCGAAGCGCGGAATATTGCTCTGCAACTGTGCGCGGGTCTGGCCGAGGCGCATCGCAATGGCGTGATTCATGGCGACCTGAAACCGAACAACGTAATCCTGACTACTCAGCCGGGCGGAAGCGTTCGGGCGGTTATTACGGATTTCGGATTGGCTCGAAGACCAGAGGCAGTTGTGGGTGCTCCTCTCCAGAACAGCCAGCAGGGAGGCACGCCGGGCTACATGGCACCGGAGTTGTTGGAGCAGCACCAGAAGGTGACGGTCGCATCCGACATTTATGCGATGGGAGTGCTGTTGAGCAAGCTGGGCTGCCGTCGTGTTCCGAAGGACGGGGGTGAGAATGCAGTTGTATATCCCCGCTGGCAGCCGATCATTCAACGCTGCCTTGAGCTGGAACCCGAGCGGCGATTTCATAAGGTGGAGCAGATCGCTGAGGCTGTGTCGCCCCGGAAGCGGCAATGGCTGCTTGCAACTGCTGTCTCGGGAATCCTGGCTATCGCTTCTGGCGCGGTCACTTATCGCACCGCTACGTGGCCTGAGCAGACGGTCCATCTCGCACTGCTGCCTTTTGAGGCTGACCAGCAAACTGCCCCGCTTGCCGGCGTGATGTACACCGGAGCGGCCGACCGGCTTGCCCGAATCAGAGGAAACGCTAAGACGGATATCAGGTTCGTCGCCGCGCGGGCAGCCACCACGGAAAAGGCGCGTTCCAGTCTCGGAGCGACACACGTTCTGAGGGGCACCGTAAGGCAGGAGGGAGAACGCGTGGTGGTACACGCGTACCTAACCGATGCGCGCTCGCAGGTGAACGTTAAGGATTGGAAGTCTGCGTATGCACCTTCGGAAATGCGTTACGTTCCCACCGCGCTGGCAGGGATGGTCACAGGAGCCTTACGCCTGCCCGCAGTTCCAGCGACGATACTTCCGGGTGCTATTGCAGACTACCGGGAGGGTCTCCATCTGTTGCGTCGCAACTCGGGAGTGGACGCCGCCCTGCCGTTGCTTTCGCGGGCAGTGGCGATCGACCCGGACTCCGCGCTGACCCATGCCGCATTGGCAGAAGGGCAGTGGTGGAAGTATCGAAACACCGGCGACCGTGTGTGGCTACATCGGACCGTGCAGTCGGTTCGTGAAGCCGAGCGGCGCAATCCCGATCAGGCTGAAGTCCACAGGATAGCCGGACTGCTGCAGTACGACGCGGGCCGCTATGAACAAGCTGTTTCGCACTACTTGCGATCTATCGAAGTCGATCCGAAAAGCGGTGACGCTTATCGGCGTTTAGCGATGGCGCATAATGCCAACAGCCAGGAAGCTCCAGCGCTCACCGCGTTTCGGCAAGCTGTTGCTATTGAGCCCGACAACTATCGCAATCAGCAGGCTATAGGTGAGTTCTATCGTGAGCGTGCCGACTACGGCGAGGCATTGAAATACTTCGAGAAGGCGGTGCAATTGGTGCCTGGCGAGCCTCGCGTACA
>JACMLA010000883.1 GCA_014379815.1 Bryobacteraceae bacterium
ACTGATAGGTGTTGTCGGTCAGATTCTCCGCTTCAAAACGGAGGACCCACTTGTTCTTCTCCGACAACGCGTACTGATACACGAAATCGAGGATCGTATTGCCTTCCTGGTAAATGTCAGGAACGCCAAACGTGCCTACGTCCGTGATGCGCCGCGATACATAGTTCGTGTAAAACCGGGCATCGCTACGCCACTTCGGCTTAGCAAACTCCGCAATCACATTGAATATGTACCGGGACTGACCCAGCAGCGGACGCGACTGCGTCGTCAGCAGCTGGGCATCTTCCGGCCGGATGTCAATGTTCGAGTCCACAAAGGTAAAGTTCGAGACCAGACTGAAGTCACGAAGCCGTTTCGCAAATGCGCCCAGATTCTTGCGCATTTCCAGCTCGATGCCGATGTTCTGGGCACCCTGGGCGTTCACGAATGTCTGCCGCAGATCGTTCGCCGGCAGGATCGTCTGTTCGATCGGATTATTGAAGGTCTTGGCAAACACACTGGCCGCGAACAACTGACTTCCGCCCGTAAACCATTCCCACCGCGCATCGTAGTTGCTGATCGTTGCGCGTACCAGGTTTGGATTGCCCTGCGTCACGAAACCGCCAAGAGTATTGTTGAAATCGAACGGCGACAGTTCCCGAAAATCCGGTCGCGACAGTGTGCGGCTGTACGAGAGGCGGAAGTTCTGCCGCGACGTCAAAGCGTAGATCAGATTCACGGCCGGTGCCGGATCCCGGTTCGTCAAGCTGGCGAAAACCGGCTGCGCTCCAGGCACCAGATTGTTGATCGTGGTGACACTCTGGTCGGCATCTTCAATACGAACTCCGGCAACAATGCGCCAGCGGGGGCCGAGGCCCAGATCCACCATGCCGTACCCTGCGAATACGTTCAGGTCCGCGGTGTAAGTATCGGTCCCGCGGGTAAACTCGATCAGCTGAAAACCTGTAGGCCGGATGTTGTCGCGCGAGAACAGCACGTTGCTGGGAGCAAACAGATTCAGCGTGGACAACTGCTGGGGAATATAACGGAAGCGTCGCGCGGCAAAGTCCCGGTTGCGCAAGGTAGCGCGGAACCCAACTTTGAACAGACCAGAGATGCTGCCCTTGAAAAAGGGAATACTGTAGTCGACCTGCGGCTCATAAATCCGGTCATCCAGATTCGAGAAAAAGCGGATACCGGAAGACCCAAGGCCGGCAAATATGTAGCGCCCATCCGGCAGTAAGCTTCGGAATACTTCGCGCAAGTCCGGCTCATCGCGCTTCGAGTTCGAGTAGGTGAACTGCCAGTGGATGACGCTGTTCTTCCACTTGGGAATCGAGTGATCCCCTTCCATGCCAGTGGACAACAGGCTTCGTTCGATGTAGCGGAGACGTTGCGCCTGAATGTCTGAGCCGACGCCGCCATCGAAGCCGGAAAACTCGCGCGACGTCTTTTCCGTGTCATGCGTGAACGTCGTCCGGAGCATGATCTTGTCGTTAGGCGTCAGCCTCACCGATGCATTCAAAACAGCGCCCATGCGGGCCTGCTGTGAGTACTCCCGATAGTCCGGGTATTCGGTAAAGATGATGGGCGACCCCGCGCCCTGACGAAGATACCGTTGCAATTCGCTCTGAAACTGGGGTCTGTTGCTGAAGCTGAAAGCTCCGACAATTCCGAGTCGTCCGAAGGTGCCGCCCCCGACCGCAGACCAGTCAAATGCCGGCCGCATCGACTCGGTGTTGATCGGCTCCCAGTTGTTTTCAAAAGAGCGTCCCAGCGTCTGCAATTCCGCGGGTCCAAAAATGCCTGGGATGATGATGCGGTCCCGCGGAATCGCCTGCGGAATAGCCCGTGTCCCGTCGTCAAAACCAAAGTAGTCGAACGATCCGCCGGAGTAGCCTTTAAACTGATCGAAAGTCGTTCGGGTATTAAACCCTGACTTCATCGACATGTTGAAGATTCGCTGCGTTGGGAAATCCACCGTCTGCAGCTGCACCAGGCCGCCGGAAAATTCGGCCGGCAGATCCGGGGAGTACGTCTTCAGAATGCGGATGTTCTCAATCATTGCCGCGGGAAAGAGATCCAGCGGCACAACTCGTTTTTCCGGTTCTGTCGTCGGAATCAGCGCACCGTTCAATTGCGTTGAGCTATAACGTTCGCCCAATCCGCGTACAAAGACGAAGCCCTCTCCGACTACGCTGACCCCGGTGACTTTCTCCAGTGCACCGGCAGCGTCGGACGATGCTCCTGATGTCAGCTCCTGGCGGCTGAGACTGTCGCTGACGACCGCGGAAAGCTTACGTTCCTGAAGCATGGCTTCGGCGGTAGCACCGACCGCTGTTGCTTTCTCGGTAACCTCGATCGTCGTGACCAGCGATTTATTCGCCATCACAGTGCTGGCTTCCGTGGTCTCGCCGGTCTTCACAGCGACATCGGTCAAAGTAACGTCGCTGTAGTTTGCCGCTGTGATTGTCAGTGTGTAAGTGCCTTCACTGACCAGAATCGTGAAGCGGCCATCGGCATCGCTGACGTTCTTGTCACTTGTCTGGCCGTTCAGAGCAACCGTGGCAGACGCAATCGGCCGTCCTGTCTGGCTGTCCAGAATGCTACCTGTAATCGTCCCGGTCGGGGACTGGCCAAAACCAAAACTTGCAACTAGTAGTAGTGCGGCGCCCAGCCTACTGAGCAACAAAAGCAGTCACCTCGTTAGAGTCGACACCGTCCACGAAAATCTGCACCGGTACCCGGCCGGTCACGAATGCGACTGCGGGAACAACCGCATTCACCTGCCACAATCCAACCGAGCCAGGCGTTAGTCCGCTAAACTGAACCGCCGCCGGGACTGCGCCGATGTATACCTGTGGGGTGGACCGCGTCGTAATCAAGGGGCTGGCCGGGGTCGCCGTGCCGGCAGCGACATCCTGACTGAACAGCCCGGGTCCAGTCCCAAAGATCTGGATTACTTCGCCGCCACGGGCAGGTGCATTCTGTGCGTTCAATGAGTTGTTCTGATTGAGGATCGCGCCCTTAGGCGGAGTCGCCGTGTCCTGCACATTCAAACCAGGGGCGGTGTTGACGATCCGGATTGTGCTGGTCAACGGGCCCGTGCCAGTAGTCACAACGAGATTCTTAACTCCGGTGGTGGCAGCCGGCGGAACAATGAGGTTGATCTGGGTGGGGCCGACGAAGTGCAAGGGCACAGCCGTTCCATCCACCGTTACTGTGACACCGCCAAGCGTGGTCGGGAAAGGAACCGAGGATGCAGCCGTTGCCGTGACACTGGCAAATGTTCCGTAAACTGTCACGAACGATCCAGGTGCAACTCCGGGAAGAACACGCCCGCTGGACAGGTTGGTCACAGCGGCAATCTGGGCGTGAGCGCTCACGCAGCAGACGAGCGAGGCGATGGCAAAGAAGGTACGCATCATAAGCTCCTTAGACTCACGCGACCCCGAAGTTTCGGGAGCGACGTGGTAGAGATGGTCGATTCGAGGCGAACTCTCAACCATCTCTTCAAAGGTTTAATCCTATGAAAACCTCAGTTACAGAAAGATAACGGTCCTGATAAATCCGGGTGAATCGGGTGGTCTCAGGTAAGGCGTACGCCTTAAGACACTCCTAAGAGCCCTATAATCACCGACCTTCTGTAACCGGCAACACGGTTAGCAGCGCACAAAATCCGACTCCCACTGCCACGGTTTGCCAGCTCAATTCCAGGTTAAAGTAAAAGTTTGCCTGCCCCAAAGCGCATCACCAACCTGACTGCCCGCATTTTTCTGAAGCTCATTTTCGGCGTATTTTGCGTTCTTGTAGTAGCGCTCACAGCAGTCGATTTCCTCGCGTCCAAGGTTGCGGAACGCACCTACCTTGCCAAGCTGACCCGCGAGCTCGAGGAAAAGAACCGGATGCTCGCGCTGGAAAAAGTGGCGGAGCTCGGACGCAGAGGAGACATCCGCTATTACGCCCTCGCACGA
>JACMLA010000884.1 GCA_014379815.1 Bryobacteraceae bacterium
CGAAGACCCGGTTGAGTATCAGTTGAAGGGGATTACTCAGATTCCGGTGAACGAGAAGAAGGGTCTGACCTTTGCCCGGGGTTTGCGGTCGATTCTGCGGCACGATCCGGACAAGATCATGGTCGGTGAAATCCGCGATCAGGAGACGGCGCAGATTGCCATCAACGCAGCGCTCACCGGTCACCTTGTCTTCACCACGGTTCACGCGAATAACGTTCTCGATGTGCTGGGCCGGTTTCTCAACATGGGCGTGGAACCGTACAACTTTGTGGCGGCGCTGAACTGTATTCTGGCGCAGAGGCTGGTGCGTTTGATCTGCCCTCACTGCAAAGGCACGGTTCGTTATGAGGATGCGTACCTGGTGGAAAGCGGCCTCGATGTCAACGAATGGCGGGACTTTCCCTTCTCAGAAGGCAAGGGTTGCTTCGATTGCGGTGGTACCGGTTTCCGCGGCCGAACTGCCATTCATGAATTGCTCGACCTGACCGAGAAGATTCGCGAGATGATTTTGAACAAGCGCCCGACGTCTGAGATTAAGCGCGCGGCCCGGGATGAGGGGATGACGTTTTTGCGGGACTCGGCTGTCGACAAGGTCCGCAGAGGTGAAACAACATTGAAGGAAATCAATAAAGTGACGTTCATCGAGGGCTGATGGCGACTTTGTTGCAACGGCTTGCGAGTCTGGTGCAGGATCCCCTTCCGGACTTCGTGTTTGAAATCACCGAATCGGGTGTGGCCTTCGCACGTCCGGCGACTGGTGCGCCTCCGGGTTTTGCACCCCTCGAACCGGGTATCTTGTCGATCTCTCCGATGACGGATAACGTGTTGCGACCGGATGCACTGGCGGATCGCATACGATCGCTGGAGGGTGCGGAAACCAGCCGAAAGAAGAGGGGCTCGGCGGTTGTGATCCTGCCCGACTATGCGTCGCGTGTGGCGGTTCTGGCGTTCGACCAGTTTCCGGCGGACCCCAAAGACCAGTTAGCTCTGGTGCGGTTTCGGATGAAGAAAAGCGTACCTTTTGACGTAGATTCCGCAGTGATTGGGTTTCACCCGCAAGCTGTGGGGAAGGCGTCCGGGAAATACTCGGAGAAAAGCCGGACGGAAGTGGTGGTCGCGGTGGCAGTGCTCGAAATCGTGGCTCGGTATGAGGCGGCGTTTCGCGCGGCCGGTCTTCAGCCGGGACTCGTGACTACGGCATCGATGGCTACCGCCGAGTTGCTGGGAGATAGCGGAATTTCCGTACTGGCCCGACTGTCGGGAAGGTATCTAACGGTGCTGGTGACCAATGGCACGGCGGTGCGGCTGGTGCGTACCGTGGAATTACCAGAGACTACGGCGGATGAAATCCTGGGGGTTCTGTTCCCGACTCTGGCATATGTCGAAGACGAGATGGGTTCTGTGGCCAATCGTCTGCACGTGATCGGCATGGATGAGGCGGGACGCGTGCCGGACTGGGTGAGTGAACTGCAAATCCCGGTAGAGCCATTGCGGTCACGGTATGGAACTCCAGGCCCGAGTAATGCCGGTCTTCTGGGATATTTGCAGTCTGTGTCCGTTGGGGCGAGGGCCGCATGAAGATCACGGTCAACCTTGCGAGTGAGCCGTTCCGGCGCGATCGCCCGATGATTGTTGCGTCGGCGGCGGTGGGTGTACTGCTCTTTCTCTCCCTTGGACTGTTGACGTATTTAGCGCTGGGCGAACGAGAGCGCGCGGCTCAGGCGCGGACTCAGATTCAGGGAATGCAGACGCAGATGGCTACGCTGCAGAGGGAGGAAACGAGGCTGCGCGGCGTCATGAATCAGCGCGAAAACGCCGAAGTCCTGAACCGCAGTACGTTTCTGAATGCACTGTTGCTGCGGAAGGGTGTTAGCTGGACGCGCATTTTCGACGATCTGGAAAAGGTCGCGCCGCATAGCGTGAGGCTGATCAGTGTTCGACCGCAGATTAATGGCAATAACCAGCTGATGCTGGAGATGTGGGTTGGGTCAACGGCGACGGAGCCGGTTTTGAATTTCGTGATGCAGCTGGAGCAGTCTCCTGTGTTTGGCTCCACGACCGTGCACACGACGCTTCCTCCTTCACAGAATGAGCCGTTGTATAGATATCGCGTGAGTGTGAACTATGCCCAGAAGCTTTAACTTTCGAATCCCCGGGGACTGGCGTGTACGACTCGCGAGGGATCCGAAGCTGGTTGCGAGGGTTTGCCTTGGCATTCTGCTGCTCGCGAATCTGATGGCGGCGTACGCGGTGTTTCGACCTGTTGGAGGATCGGCCGAAGAGCTGGACGCGCAGATTGCGTCCCTGCAATCTACGAGGCAGCGACGACAGATGGAACTGCAGCGAATGCGGCAACTCGTCTCACGCATCGAACAGGCGAGGAGTACAGGAGACGACTTCCTGGGCAAATACTTCGCGGATCGAAGGACAGCGTCGTCTTCGATTGTCAGTGAGCTGGATGGGGCGGCGAAGGACGCGGGGATGAAGCCGAAAGAGCGATCCTTTGCTTACGACCCAATCGAAGGAACCGACCAGTTCTCCATGATGACCGTGGTTGCGAATTACGAAGGCACTTACGGCGATCTGTTGCAGTTCGTGAATAAGCTGGATAAATCGCAGCGGTTTCTGATTCTCGACACTTTGGTCGCTACTCCGCAGCAAGGTGGGCAGGGCATGTTGAATGTCCAGGTCAAGTTCAACACGTTCGTGAAAGAGGCAATGCAGCTATGAATCTGGGCGCAGAGCCGAAAAAGTTAGCCATGCTTGGGGGACTGCTGCTGGTGGCGGTTCTGGTACTCGTATTCAACGGCGGGACTGGGAGTGGCGGGTCCACTGCTTCGACTGGGCAGACTTCGTCACCATCAGTAACCCCAGCTCCCGGAGGCGTTCCTGCTGGTGCTCCAGGGCCCGCAAGAGAATCCGCGGCTGCGCGTTCGCGAAGCAGGACCACGTCAGAGTTCCGCCCTTCCTTTCGCGAGCCGAAGGGACAGGAGGCAAGAGACCCGATGAGCATCGACCCGACACTGCGTTTGGATTTGCTCGCGAAGTTACAGACCGTGGAAGTGTCAGGTTCGCGCCGGAGTTTGTTCGATTTCAGTCAGCCACCGCCTCCGAAACCCGACCCCGTGAAGGTTGCAATAGGAAAACCTGTGCCTTCTCCCATTGTGCCGATCACGCCTGATGTGCCCCCAGCGGAACTGAAACCTACCAAGCCGCAGCCTCCTCCGGTTCCGTTAAAGTTCTACGGGTATGTCAACCCAGCTGGCCGGGCACAAAAGAGAGCCTTCTTCGTCGAAGGCGAAGAGATCCACATTGTGCGCGAAGGCGAGTTAGTCAAGCGTCGCTACAAGATCGTGCGGATCGGTGTGAATTCCGTCATCGTGGAAGACATCAATTTTCCGGATAGTCCGCAAACTTTGCCGCTTGAGGAGCAACCGGGATGAGTCGACGCCGACAGGGGCAGGGTGGTTTTGCGCTGCTGTTTGTGTTTCTGATGGCAGCGGGAATCGCGATGCTGCTGTACCGGGAATTGCCGCGTACGGCCTTTGAATCGGTTCGCGGGAAAGAGGAACTGCTGGTCGACCACGCGGCGCAGTATAACCGTGCGATCCAACTTTATGTAGCCAAGTTCCAGAGGTATCCGCAGAATCTGGATGATCTGGAGAAGACTAACAACATTCGCTTTCTGCGGAGGCGGTTCAAGGACCCATTTACAGGCAAAGACGACTGGCGGCAGATTCACGTGGACGACGCTGGCCGTCTGACTGACTCGTTGATTAAGCCAAAGACTGAGCAAAAGCCGAACCTGAACACATTCATTACCGAGGTCGCGGCTATCGGCGGCGGGGATGCGGACCTGGGGTCAAATGGTGTGAACGTTGCGCTGCGCAAACGTCCCAGCGAAGGTGGAACGGCCGAAGGGGGGCTTGCTCCTTTGCCGCCGCCCTCATCCAGCGGGGAAGCAAATCCGGCATTTGTCGAACCGGTGCAGGGCCAGATACCTAATCCAATGGTAGATCCGGGGCAGGGCTTGCCGCAAGGTCAGGGTCTACCAAACGGTC